>JACIYY010000223.1 GCA_014359685.1 Porphyrobacter sp.
CTCTGTTCGCGGCCCCACAATTCGGCGAAGGGGTCGGTGGTACAGTCCGGGCCGGTGACCACGACCGGGCTGGCCTTGGCCGCGCGCGCGAGCCCCGGATTGGCGAGGCTGCCCATCCCCCAGAACAGCGGAAACAGCAGCAGCAGGGTCAGCACCGAACCGATCATGATCGGCCGCTTGCGCCCGACCCGATCCGACCAGCGGCCGACCACCACGTAAAAGCTCATCGCCACCAGCCCGGCGACGAACAGCATCAGCTCCACCGTCAGCTGGTCCATCCGCATGTCGCGGCTGAGGAACGACAGGCTGGAGAAGAAGGCGGTGTACCAGATCGTGGTGAGGATGCCGGTCACCGCCAGCGCCGCAACGATGCGCCGCTTGTTGCCGGGATAGGTGAAGCTTTCGACAAAAGGATTGGCGGCGGTTTCGCCAGCGGCCTTCATCGCCTGGAAGACCGGGCTTTCCGACAGCTTCAGCCGCATCCACAGCGAGATCAGCAGCAGCACGGTCGACAGCAGGAACGGCACGCGCCAGCCCCAGGCGGCGAAATCGTCGGCCGGGATCAGCGCCCGGCATACCAGCACCACCGCGATCGAAAGGACGAAGCCGCCGACCACGCCAGCCTGGATGAAACTGGTGTAGAAGCCGCGCTTGTCCGGCGGCGCATGCTCGGCCACATAGATCGCCGCGCCGCCATACTCGCCGCCCAGTGCCAAGCCCTGCAGGATCCGCAGCACGATCACGATCGCCGGGGCGGCAAGGCCGATCGTCGCCGCGCTCGGGACCAGGCCGACCCCGGCGGTGGTGACCCCCATCAGGGTGACGGTGACGAGGAAGGTGTATTTGCGGCCCAGCCGGTCACCCAGGAAGCCGAACAGGATCGCGCCGATCGGGCGGAACCCGAAGCCGACGGCGAAGCCGGCCCACACCAGCAGCAATTGCAGCGTCTCGTTCCCGGCCGGGAAGAACGCCTGCCCGATCAGCGCGGCGAGCGTGCCGTAGATGAAGAAATCGTACCATTCGAACACCGTGCCGGCGGTCGACGCGGCAATGACCAGCCGGATCTCCCTGGCGTCCGCCTCAGGCATCCCTCCTTCACTCGCGACGCTCGCCATGGCTATCTCCCCTCCCTGCCCGGCGATGCGTTAGCCGGCCCCTGCGCGGGTGGAAAGAGCGGCCAGCGCCGCGCGCCATGGCAGCAGGATCGCCCCGTGCCGGCCCGGATAGGCCCGCGCGGCTTCCAGCAGCCCGAGGTCGGGCCACTCGGGCCGCTCGCCTTGCGCCGCCAGCCAATCGGCGATGCCCTGCTGCGCAGCATCGAGCGCCGCAGCATCGCGGCCCGCAGCATGGCGAGCGAAGATCGCCGCCGCCGCCTGCCCGACCGCGCAGGCGCGGGCGCGCAGGCCCAGGCCAGCGATCCGCCCATCGGCATCGAGCGCGAGGTCGAGCGCCAGCGTGCTGCCGCAGGCGGGCGAGCGCGCCTCCCCCCGGCAGGTGGCCTTCGCCAATGGCGGATAGTCGGCCAGCTCCACCGCCAGCGCCAGCAATTCTGGGGTATAGAGACGCGCCGCGTTCACCTTGCCGCATCCTCTCCGGCCCCTTCCTCGCGCAGCCGCTCGCGCTGCTCGGCGATGAGCCTGACCATCTCTTCCGCACTGGCATTGACGAAGGCGTAGCTGCGCGCCTCCCGCAGCCAGTCGGGGCGGCCGTCCGGCCCCCAGATCGTGTCATAGGCGAGCACCAGCAGGGCAAAGCCGATGACCACGATCAGCGCCCCTTTGAGCACCCCGAAGGCGAGGCCGAGCACCCGGTCGAACGGTGCCAGCACCGATCTGCGCGAGCGCTGCCCGCCCGAGCGCGCAAGCGCCTTGAACGCCACATAGGGCACCAGCAGCAGCAGCGCGAAGGCCAGCACCGCCGTGCTGGAGCCGGGGCCGATCCGCTCCACCAGCCAGGCGGTGAGATCGGCGTGGAACAGGCGGATCGCCAGGATCGCCACCACCCAGGCGGCGAGCGACAGCACCTCCTGCACGAAGCCGCGCAGGAACCCGCCGATGGCCGCCGCGCCCACGACCAGCACCACGATGATGTCAAAGCCGGTCACCGCCGCCAAGCCTATGCCCCGGCCATGACCCGGTCAACGAGCCGGGGCAGCGTGGCCAGCCCGGTGAAGCGCAGGCCGGCGACGCTCTCCGGGCTGGCATCGGGGCCATTGCCGAGATCGAAGCCCAGCTTGGCGGCTTCGCGCAGCCGCAGGCCGCAATGCGCGACGGGGCGCACCTCGCCCGACAACGACACCTCGCCGAACCAGATGCTGCGCAGCGGCAGCGGCCGATCGGCCAGCGCGCTGACCAGCGCCGCCGCGACCGCCAGATCGGCCGCCGGGTCGGTCAGGCGATAGCCGCCGGCGACGTTGAGATAGACCTCCGCGCTGGAGAAGCTGAGGCCGCACCGCGCCTCCAGCACCGCCAGCAGCATGGCGAGCCGGCCGGTGTCCCAGCCCACCACCGCCCGGCGGGGGGTGGCGCCCGATTGCAGCCGCACGATCAGCGCCTGCACCTCCACCAGCACCGGCCGCGTCCCCTCCAGCGCCGGGAACACCGAGCTGCCGGCGACCGGCTCCTCGCGCCCCGACAGGAACAGCAGCGAGGGGTTGGCGACCTCGGTCAGCCCCGCCCCCTCCATCGCGAACACGCCGATCTCGTCCACCGCGCCGAAGCGGTTCTTGAGGCTGCGCAGGATCCGGTATTGATGGCTGCGCTCGCCCTCGAAGCTCATCACCACATCGACCATGTGTTCGAGCACGCGCGGGCCGGCGATGGTGCCGTCCTTGGTGACATGGCCGACCAGCACCAGCGCGGTGCCGGTCTGCTTGGCGTAGCGGATCAGTTCGAAGGCGGAGGCCCGCACCTGGCTGACCGTGCCGGGCGCGCCCTCGATCGTGTCCGAATGCATGGTCTGGATCGAATCGATCACCAGCAGGGCTGGCGGCTCGCTTTCGTGGAGCGTGGTCAGGATGTCGCGCACCGAGGTCGCGGCGGCGAGCCGGATCGGCGCGTCGGCGAGGCCGAGCCGCCCGGCGCGCAGGCGGATCTGCCCGGCTGCCTCTTCCCCGCTGACATAGACCACCGGCCCGGCGCCGCTCTGGCGGTTGGCGCGGGCGATCGCGGCGGCGGCCTGGAGCAGCAGGGTGGATTTGCCGATCCCCGGTTCGCCCCCCATCAGGATCGCCGATCCGGGAACCAGCCCGCCGCCCAGCGCGCGGTCGAATTCGGCCAGCCCGGTGCCGCGCCGGGTCAGCGGCGGGGTCGGCGCGTCGAGCGGTTCGAAGGCCAGCGCCCGTCCGCCGGCGGACAGGTCATGGCGGGTCGAGAACACCGTCGCCGGGGCATCCTCCACCAGCGTGTTCCATTGACCGCAATCGGCGCACTGCCCCTGCCAGCGCGACGCGACGCTGCCGCATTCGGTGCAGACATAGCGGCGCTTGGGCTTGGCCATCGCCTGCAGCTAGTGCGAACGAAGCACGAACGCAAGCTAGCCGGTGAAGGCATCCTTCAGGCGGTCGAAGAATCCGCGGCTTTCGGGGCATTCGTCGCCGGTCTCGGTGTCCTGGAATTCGCGCAGCAGCTCTTTCTGGCGCGGCGACAGGCGGGTCGGAGTCTCGACCGCGATCTCCACCACCAGGTCGCCGCGACCGCGCCCTTGGAGCACCGGCATCCCGGCCCCGCGCTTGCGCAGCTGCGTGCCGGACTGGGTGCCGGGCGGGATGTCGATCGCGTGGTGTTCCCCATCGAGGCCGGGAATGTCGATCGTCCCGCCCAGCGCGGCGATGGTGAAGCTGACCGGCACGCGGGTGAACAGCGCCGTGCCTTCGCGCTGGAAGA
>JACIYY010000224.1 GCA_014359685.1 Porphyrobacter sp.
TCTATGGCACGCGCGCGGCGCTCGACCGGATGCTGCCGCGCGGACGCGGCTCGATCGTGCTGGTCGGCAGCGCGCTGGCCTATCGCGGGATTCCCCTGCAATCGGCCTATTGCGGGGCCAAGCACGCGATCCAGGGGTTTCAGGATTCGCTGCGGGCGGAGCTGATCGCGGCCAAATCCGGCATCAATGTCAGCATGGTCCAGCTGCCGGGGGTGAACACCCCGCAGTTCGACTGGATCCGCACCCGGATGCCGATGAAGCCGAGACCTGCCAGCCCGCCCTATCAGCCGGAGATCGCGGCCGAGGCGATCCATTACGCCGCGTTCCACCGCCGTAAGGAGATCAAGCTGGGCCTGCCCACCTGGACGGCGGTGTGGGGCGACCGGCTGGCCTCTCCGCTGGTCGACCGCTATCTCGCCGCCACCGGCATCGCCAGCCAGCAATCGGACGACCCGATCCCGCCCGGCCGCCGCGACAATCTCTACGATCCGGTGCCGGGCGATCATGGCGCACACGGCCGGTTCGATGCCACCGCACGCACCCGCTCGCCGCAATTGTGGCTGACCACGCACCGCGCGCAGGCGGCGCTGGGCTTCGGCACGGCGCTGCTCGCGGGCGGCCTCGCCTGGGCGGTCGCGCGGCGGCGCTAGCTACAGCGCGCGCAGGCTCTGCGCCGGGCGCGCGCGCAGCACCGGCAGCGAGGCGCCGAGGGCGAAGGCGAGCACCAGCGCGATGCCGCCACCCAGCACCGCCAGCACGCGCGGCCAGTCGGGCAGCCAGTCGAACCCGAACAGCTGCGTCATCACCAGCCACGCCAGCGCGCTGCCCAAAGCCAGCGCCACCAGGGCCAGCACCGCCGCCAGGATCGCGAACTCGGCCAGCTGGAGCAGCAGCAGCTGGCGGGTGCTGGCACCCAGCACGCGCAGGATCACGCTGTCATAGGTCCGTTGCGAGCGCGCCGCGGCGATGGCGCCGAGCAGCACCGCGATCCCGGCCAGCACCGCGACCGATGCCGCCGCAAGGATCGCCAGCGCGACCTGCCCCAGCATCGCGCGCGCCTGCACCAGCAGCGGCCCGACCTCGATCACCGAGCTGGAGGGAAAGGCGAGCGCAAGGTCGCGCAGCAGCCCGGCCGCGCTGGCGCCCGGCGGCACAGCGATGGTCGCGGCGACGTTGTGCGGCGCGTCCTTGAGCGTATTGGGCGAGAACACCAGCACGTGATTGAAGCCAAGGCTCTCCCAGTCGATCCGCCGCAGGCTCGCCACCCGTGCGCTCCGCTCCACGCCCAGCAAACCGATGGTCAGCATATCGCCGACCTCCAGCCCGATGGCGTCGGCCAGATCCGCATCGACCGAGACCAGCGGCTCGCCCGCATAGCCGGGCGGCCACCATTCGCCCGCGACCAGCGTATTGCCCTGCGGCAACGTGTCCGAATAGGTCAGGCCCCGTTCGCCGCGCAGCGCCCAGGCATCCTCGGGCAGCTCCTCCAGTTCGGCCACCACGGTCGGGTCCGCGGCCGGCCCGTAGGACAGGATCGCGCCGCGCAGGGTGGGCACCGCCTCGATCACGGCACCCGGGACGCGGTCCCGCACAATATCCTCGAAGGCGGCGAGCCGGTCGCGGGGCACGTCGAGCGCAAAGTAGTCGGGGGCGCGATCGGGCACGCTGCGCCGGATATTGGCGTCGAGGCTGGTCTGCACCGCCGCCAGCAGGACGAAGGCCGACAGGCCGAAGCCGAGCGCGGTGACCAGAGAGGCGGTGGCCGCGCCGGGGCGATGCAGATTGGCGAGCGCCGCGCGCGCGATCGGCCCGGCGGGGCGCGGCGCCCGTGCGGCCAGCCACCGGATCAGCCAGCCGAGCCCGGCCAGCAGCGCCAGCAGCGCCGCCGCGCCGGCCAGGAACAGCGCGGTCAGCTCCGGCTGCGGCGAGCCGAGCAGCGACAGCGCCACGATGCCGGCAAGCCCCAGCCCCACCGGCCATGTGGCCGCGCGCCGGTTCCGCGCCAGCGGCGCCACACGCGCGCGCATCAGCGCCATCGCCGGAACGTCGCGCGCGCGCAGCAGCGGCGGCGCGGCGAATACCAGCACCACCAGCAGCCCGAACAGCGCCGCGCGCAGCAGCGCCGCAGCATCGATCACCAGCCCGGCCCGGACCGGCAGCAGATCGCCCAGCGCGCCAGCCAGCAGCGGCGTTACCAGCACGCCCGCCGCCAGCCCCGCCAGCGATCCGGCCAGCGCGGCCGCGCCGACCTGCAGCGCATAGATGCGCGCGATGTCACCGCTGGTCGCGCCCAGGATCTTCAAGGTGGCGATGCTGGCCCGCCGCGCCTCCAGATAGGAGGCGACGCCGCCGCCGATCCCGATCCCGGCGATCACCAGCGCGGCAAGACCCACCAGAGTCAGGAACTCGCCCATCCGCCCGACGAACCGCTCGGCGCCGGGGGAGGCACGGTCGCGGGTGGTGATGTCGAGCCCGGCACCGGGAAAGCGGGCCTGCAAAGCCTCCTCCACCGCGTGCGGGTCGGCGGCCCCGGAAAAGCGCACCCGGGTCTTGGTCTCGTACATCGATCCGGGCGCGATCAGCCCGGCGCGCTGCGGCAGGTCGAGCGGCACGATCATCGTCTGGCCGAGCTGGAAGCCCTCGCTCAGCCGGTCCGGCTCCTCGGCGATGATCCCGCCGACGGTCAGGTCCGCGCTGCCGATGCGGACGCGGTCGCCGGGGCGCACCCCCAGCCGCTCGGCGGCGCCCGGTGCGAGCCATGCCTGGCCCGGCGGCGGAGCGCCCATCCTGTGCCCGCCATCGAGCATCAGCGTTCCGTAGAGCGGCCAATTGGTATCCACCGCCTTCAGCTCGACCGGCGCGGCGGCCTCGCCCGCGCTGGCGGTGGCCTGCATCCGCAGGCCCTGCGAGACGGTGCCGTAGCGTTCGAGGAAGGCGGTCTCATCCCCGGTCAGCGGGCGCTGCCACACCTCGACCTCGAGATCGCCGCCCAGCAGCACCTGCCCCTGCGCATCCAGCTCGCCCCCGATCGCCGCTGTCAGCGTGCCGATCGCGGCGAGTGCGCCTACGCCCAGGAACAGGCACACCAGCAGCAGGCGCAGGCCGCGGAACCGCCCGTTGAGGTCGCGCCGCGCGATCCGCCACGCGGCCCGCCAGTCCATCGCCGCCCGTTCGGATGCGGCGCGGCCCGCTGCGCGCTCAGCCATCGCTGTCGGAGGCGATGCGGCCGTCGGCGAGCGTGACGATCCGGCGGCAGCGCGCGGCCAGCGCCTCGTCATGGGTGATGATGATCAGCGTCGCGCCGGTCTCGGCACGGCGGGCGAACAGCAGGTCGACGATGCCTGCGCCGGTCACCGCGTCGAGATTGCCGGTCGGCTCGTCGGCGAACAGCAGCGGCGGGCGCGGCGCGAGCGCGCGGGCGATGGCGACACGCTGCTGCTCTCCGCCCGAAAGCTGCGCCGGGTAGTGCGTCAGGCGATGGCCCAGCCCCACCGCTGCCAGCTCGTCGGCCGCGCGCGCCCAGGCGTCGGGCTCGCCCGCCAGCTCCAGCGGGGTGGCGACGTTCTCCTGCGCACTCATCGTCGGCAGCAGATGGAAGGCCTGCAGCACGATGCCGATCCTGCCGCGCCGGGCCAATGCGAGCGCGTTCTCGTCGAGCGACGTGAAGTCCTCCCCCGCCACGCGCAGCGATCCGCCGCTCGCGCGCTCCAGCCCGGTCAGCACCGCCATCAGCGAGCTCTTGCCCGATCCCGAGGGGCCGAGCAGGGCCAGCGTCTCCCCCGCCGCGACGGTGAGGTCGATGCCCTTCAGGATGGGGACGGCGGCGGCCCCTTGTCCCAGCGTCAGGCGCAGGTCGCGCGCGGCGATCATGGGGGGACTTGTCACGCCCGGGCGATGGCATAGCTGGGGGAGCCGGACAAGGAGGTTGCATGCGCCACGGACAGAGGATGACGATCGGGGCCGCCGCGCTCGCGGGCGCGATGGCGCTGGCAAGCTGCGGCGCCGAGCCCGACAGGTCGGCGCCCGCCGCCGTCCAGCGCCCGGCCGTGGTGCCGGCGCAGCAGCCGGCACCGATCGCCGGACCCGCGCGGCACATCCTGGCCTTCGGTGACAGCCTGTTCGCCGGATACGGGCTGGCGCAGGGCGAGAGCTATCCCGACCGGCTGGAGGCGGCACTGCGCGCGCGGGGCATCGACGCGCGGGTCAGCAACGCCGGGGTGTCGGGCGACACCACCGCCGCCGGCCGCCAGCGGCTCGCTTTCGTGCTCGACAATGCCGAGCCGGCGCCCGATTTCGCCCTTGTCGAGCTGGGCGGCAATGACCTGCTGCGCGGTCTCCCCCCGGCGCAGACGCGCGACAATCTCGACGCGATCCTCGCCGAGCTGGACCGGCGCGACATCCCGGCGATGCTGTTCGGCCTGCGCGCGCCGCCCAATCTGGGCGACGCCTATCTGCGCGACTTCAACGCCATCTATCCCGATCTTGCCGAGAAATACGACATCCCGCTGGTGCCGTTCTTCCTCGAAGCGGTCGCCACCCGGCCGGACCTCGTCCAGCCCGATCGCATCCACCCCACCGCCGACGGCATCGACGCGATGGTTGCCGCCACGCTCGACGATGTGATGGGCGCGCTGCCCGAGGACGATTGACCCGGCTCACTTTGCGAGCCGCCCGACGCCGCAATCAGCGGCCACTCACCCGACCCGCTCGACCGAACCGCCGAACACGCGCCACACCGCAGCTGTCCCGGCCAGCGCGGCGAAGGGAGCCAGCTCGGTTCCGGTCATCCACACCTGCGCCGCCCCCTCCTCCAGCCGCTCGAACAGCGCCTCGCGCCGCAGCGGGTCGAGATGGGCGGCGATCTCGTCGAGCAGCAGCACGCCGGGCCGGCCGGCGCTGGCGAGAGCGGCATGGGCCAGGGTCAGGGCGATCAGCATCGCCTTCTGCTCGCCGGTCGAACACAGCGCCGCCGGCTGGGCCTTGCGCGCCATGGTCACCGCCAGCTCGTCGCGCTGGGGGCCGGTCAGCGTCCGCCCGGCCTCGCGGTCGCGCCCGCGGCTGGCGGCGTGCGCCTGCGCCAGTTCGGCCTCCTCCAGCGGCCCGCCCGGCCGATAGGCAAGAACGGGGCGGGCGAACGGTTCGTCCGGCTGGCTGGCGAGCGCCTGCGACAGCCGCTCCACCAGCGCCGCCCGGCGCCACGCCAACGCCGCGCCTGTCTCCGCCAGCGGGCGCTCTGTGGCCTCGATCCAGCCTTCGTCGGCCGCCGGGTCCGCCAGCAGGCGGTTGCGTTCGCGCAGCGCCCGCTCGAACCGCGCCGCCAGTGCCGCATGATCAGGAAACAGCGCCACGGCCAGCCGATCCATGTAGCGGCGACGGGCGCCGGCGCTGTCGGCAAACAGGCCGTCCATTGCCGGGGTCAGCCAGCCGATCGCCAGCCATTCGCCAAGGCTCGCCGCGCTCGCTTCGGCGCCGTTGACCTGCACCAGCCGCCGCCCCGGCCGGTCGGGGGCGGTGCCGGTGCCGATCGCGACCGGCTCCGCCGCGTCGCGGCGATACAGATCGGCACTGACCGCGAATCCGCGCCCGCTATCCGCCATGGCCATGTCGGCGAGCGCAGCGCGGCGCAGGCCGCGTCCGGGCGCGAACAGCGACAGCGCCTCCAGCACATTGGTCTTGCCCGCCCCGTTCTCCCCAACCAGGAGGTTGAGCGCACAGGTGCCGTCCAGCCGGGTCGCGGCGTGGTTGCGGAAGGCGGAAAGCGTGATCCGGTCGAGCGCCATGGACCGCCGGCGACTAGGCGATCCCCCAGGCGCACGCCACCGCGATCGGCAACATCCGAAGACGCGCGAACGCCGGGCCGCGCTCCCCTGCGCTGATCCGCCAGCTGCGTGCTTCTACCGCGCCCTCGCGCCGCTGCTCGGCCGAGCGCTCGGGACGGCGGAGCGCGCGAAGGGCGAGAAGTCGGTGCCGGCGTCGAACACCTCCACCCCTTCGCGGCGCTTCAGGAAGCCCACCACGCCATAGGTCACCGGCGTCAGCGCCGCCTCCCACGTGGTCTTGATCAGCCATTGCGAGACCACCACCTGCATCAGCTGCTCGGGCGGCCAGCCGGCCAGCCCATAGAAGGCCAGCGGATAGAAGATCAGGCTGTCGAGCCCCTGCCCGACCACCGTTGAGCCGATCGTCCGCATCCACAGGAAGCGACCCCTTGTGGCGAGTTTCATCCGTGCCAGCACGAAGCTGTTGGCGAACTCCCCGACCCAGAACGCGACCATCGAGGCGGCGACGATCCGCCAGCTGTTGCCGAACACGAACTCGTAGGCCTCCTGCCCCGGCCACCCCTCTGCGGGCGGGAGCGCGACGACCACCGCGGCCATGAAGGCCATGAAGATCAGTGCCACAAAGCCGGTCCAGATCACTCGCCGGGCGTTGGCATAGCCATAGACGTCGGTCAGCACGTCGCCGATTAT
>JACIYY010000225.1 GCA_014359685.1 Porphyrobacter sp.
CCAGCACGATCGAGCCGCGTCCGCGCGGCAGCATCCGGTCGAGCGCCGCGCGCGTGCCATAGACCTGGCCGTGATAGGTCACGTCCGTCACGCGGCGGTAATCGACCATGTCGATATCGGCAAAGCGCCCGAGCACCCCGGCGAAGGCGGCGTTGATCCAGATGTCGATCGGGCCGAGCTCGCGCTCGAAGCAGGCGGCGGCGGCCTCCACCTCGGCCTGTTCGGCCACGTCGCAGGGGTAGATCTCCGCCTCGCCGCCGGCCGCCTCGACCTCGCGCCGGGCGCCCTCCAGCCCGTCAATGCCGCGAGCGATCAGGCCGATCTTCGCGCCTTCGCGGGCAAAGCGGCGCACCACCGCGCGGCCCACCCCGGCGGAGGCACCGGTGACGACGACGACGGGGCGGGCGGGGAATGTGTTCCTCATGGCGCTTTAAAGCTCCGCGGCGGCGGGCGGGTTCCGGAACATGGCTGACCTGCGCCGCGCGGCGCATCGGCCCACCTGGAAAACGCTTTGTGCTGGCGCCGGCACCCCGGCCGGTGGCATGGGCAGCGCCGATGGCGGGCAACGACGATCAAGCTCACCCCTGGTGGCGGCGCGGAGTAGTCTATCAGATCTATCCGCGCTCGTTCCAGGACAGCGATGGCGACGGCGTCGGCGATCTGGCCGGGATCGAGCGGCGGTTGGATTATGTCGCTGCGCTGGGGGTGGACGCGATCTGGCTGTCGCCGGTGTTCCCCTCGCCAATGGCCGATTTCGGCTATGACGTGGCGGATTATTGCGCGATCGACCCGCTGTTCGGCGATCTCGCCGCGTTCGACCGGCTGCTGGCGGCGGCACATGCACGCGGGCTGCGGCTGCTGCTGGATTTCGTGCCCAACCACTCGTCCGACCGGCATCCGTGGTTCCTGGAGAGCCGCTCCAGCCGCGACAATCCGAAGCGCGACTGGTATATCTGGCGCGACCCCGCCCCGGACGGCGGCCCGCCCAACAACTGGATCAGCGATTTTGGCGGCAGCGCGTGGGAGTGGGACGAGCGCACCGGGCAATATTACCTGCACGCCTTCCTGCCCCAGCAGCCCGACCTCAACTGGCGCAATCCCGCGCTGAAGGCCGCGATGCTGGACGTGCTGCGCTTCTGGCTCGACCGCGGCGTGGATGGCTTCCGGATCGATGTGCTTTGGCATATCGTCAAGGCGCAGGACCTGCCCGACAATCCGCCCAACCCGCACTGGACCCCGGCCCGGACCGAGCGCGACCGGCTTATCCAGGCGCACTCCACCGACCAGCCGGAGGCGCACGCCCTCTCCGCCGAGTTCCGCGCCCTGACGGACGAATATGGCGCCCGCACCGGGCGGGAGCGGGTGCTGATCGGCGAGATCTTCCTTCCCAACGATCGCCACGCCCGCTGGTACGGCACGCCGGAGCGGCCGCAGGTCCATCTGCCCTTTAACTTCCAGCTGATCGAGAGCGAATGGAACGCGGCGACGCTGCGGCAGGTGATCGCCGATTATCTCGCCATGCTGCCGGCGCATGGCTGGCCCAACTGGGTGCTGGGCAGCCATGACGCGCCGCGCATCGCCGCGCGCGTCGGGGAAGCGCAGGCGCGCGTCGCGATGATGCTGCTGCTCACGCTGCGCGGCACGCCGACGCTCTATCAGGGGGACGAGCTGGCGATCGGGGCAGTGCCGATCCCACCCCACCGCATCCGCGATCCCCAGCATTTCCGTCAGCCGCACCTCAACATCGGCCGCGACCGATCGCGCACGCCGATGCCGTGGGATGCCTCGCCCCATGCCGGCTTCAGCAGCGCCGAACCGTGGTTGCCGCTGAACCCCGACTGGCCGACCCGCAACGTCGCCGCGCAGGAGCGCGACCCCGGCTCGATGCTCGCACTCACCCGTGCGCTTCTCGCCCTGCGGCGGGCCGAGCCGGCGCTATCGGTCGGTGGGATGGAGCTGGTCGATGGACCCGCGGGCGTGCTCGCCTACGAGCGGGAGCACAATGGCAGGCGACTGCGAATGATGCTCAACCTGACCTCCGCACCGGTGGTGGCCGAGTGGCGGGGGACGCCGCTGCTCTCGACGCGCGCCGGAACCCCTGAGGCCGGCTGGCTGCGCGCCGACGAGGGGGTGATCCTGGCATGAGGATCGCCATGCTTGCGCCGATCGCCTGGCGCACCCCGCCGCGCCATTACGGCCCGTGGGAACTCGTCACGAGCTTGCTGACAGAGGCGCTGGTGGCGAAGGGCGTTGACGTCACGCTGTTCGCCACGCTCGACAGTATCACCAGCGGCACGCTCGCCGGCGTGGTCCCCGCGCCCTATGAGGAAGACCCGAGGATCGACGCAAAGGTGTGGGAATACCGCCACCTGGCCCACCTGTTCGAACGCGCGGGCGAGTTCGACCTGATCCACAACCAGGCCGATTTCCCGGCCCATGCCTTTGCCAATCTGGTGAAGACGGCGATGGTGACGACGATCCACGGCTTCTCCTCCGACCGCATCCTGCCGATGTATCGGCCGTTTCAGGACCGCGTGCATTACGTCGCCATCAGCGACGCCGACCGGCATCCCGACCTGCACTATGCCGCGACCATCCACCACGGCATCCGGCTGGAGGAGTTCCCGTTTGACGCTGAGGGCGGCGACAACCTGCTGTTCTTCGGCCGCATCCACCCCGACAAGGGCGCGGCCGAGGCGATCGCCGTCGCGCGGGCCGCAGGGCGCGGGCTGGATATCTATGGCATCATTCACGACCAGGGCTATTTCGATCGCTCGGTCGCCCCGCATCTGGGGGACATGGTGCGCTATCACGGGCCAGTCGGCGGAGACGCGCGCGCCCGGGCGCTGGGATCGGCGCGCGCGCTGCTCCACCTTGTCAACTTCGCTGAGCCATTCGGCCTGTCGGTAGTGGAAGCGATGGCCTGCGGCACGCCGGTGATAGCGACGCCTCGCGGTTCGATGCCCGAGCTGATCGCGCCCGGCGTGACCGGCTTCCTGGTCGATAGCACTGCACAAGCGGTCGCGGCCGTGGAGCGCGCCGGTTCACTTGACCGCGCGAATATCCGCCGGGCCGCCGCCGAGCGGTTTTCGGCCGAGCGCATGGCCGAGGACTACCTGGCGCTCTACCGAACAATCCTTGGCCGCGCCTGACTCCCCGAACGGCAGCTTAGGCGGGTGCGCCCGCGCGGTCTGTGGCGCGAACCGAATTGGCCGGATCCCAGACCGTGTAGGTCTTGCCTGCTATGACCGAATCGAAGATTCCGGCGGCGACGCCGAACAGGCTTTCGAATACGCTGACCAGAGTCAGGGCCGGCGGGATCTTGAGCAGAATGCCGAGAGCGAGGACTGCCAGCGCAGCGACGAACACGCCCGCGACCAGCGCAAACCCGACGCCGATGATGGCAGCGAGCGCAAAGCAGACCGCCGCCGCCAGCAGCAGCAGCGGTGTCATCCATTTCAGCAGCCTGTGCGAAAGGTAGCCATATAGCGCCGGCAGCCGCATCCTGCGCAGTTGCGACCACAGCGCGCGGTGAACGTTGACGGCCTGGCAGGCGATCCGCCGCTTTCTGATCCGTTCCTCGTCGGATGTGACAGCGCTGCGCTCATACACCAGCGCCTCCGGCACCGAGACGACCTTGCGGTTCTGGATCATCACCGAGAGGCTGAGATACAGATCGTCGATCAAATGGGGCGGAGGGGGCCGGTGCAGCGAACGGCGGATCGCGAACATGGCCCCGTCCACCCCGACCAGTCCGATGCTCTCGCTCTCGATCCGCTTGATGCTTTCTTCCCACTCCCAATAGGCGGCGCCCGCTGCGGCAGTCGCCGATTCATCCTTGTTGCGGTAGATGAGGCGGGCGCTGGCGCAGCCGATCTCCGGGTCGTTCAGCGGGGCGACCAGCAGGGGCAGCACGTCCGGCCCATGCTCGACATTGGCGTCGGTGAACAGCAGGATCTCGCTTTGCGAGCGCGACACCAGCAGGTTCATGCCGTAGGTCTTGCCGGTCCTCACCTCGGAGATCACCAGATCGACGCGATCGGCGAAGGGCCGCAACAGTTCGGCGGTGCGATCCGAGGGGCAGTCCGCATAGACGTGGATCGTGGCGTTGCCGTAAGCTTCGGCCATTTCGAGCAGGCTGATCATCTTGGCGACGATCACCTTCTGTTCGTTGTAGGCGCACATGCAGATGGCGACCGATGGACTCGCTGCGGCGTCAATCGCAGGCCGGACGAGTCCCCTGCGCTTCGTTAGCAGCCGCAGCGACAGCGGGTAGGTGAGAAACGGGTGGAAGGCCAATGCGCTGAACAGCAGTCCGGCGGCGACAGCTACCCAGAACAAGCCGGCTTGATCGTTCACCGCTTGCTCCAGCGACCCTCAGACCTGCATGTCATATAGGGATCTCCGGCCGTTGTCGAAGGAGGCCTCCACCCATGCTCGGATTCGTTCCGTTCAGGCACGACCTGCGCCGATCAGCATAGGCGGCTATTCGCGGCAGCGCCAGCGCGATGCTGCATTGCGGCGGACGCGGTTTTCCGCCATGAGCGCCCAAACTGCGCGAGGTAAGATGCATGAAGCGGACGTTGGCATTGATTGCTGTTACCCTATCGCTCGGCGGGTGTGTCTCCAGGGATATGGACCTGCCACTCGAATCCGCAGAACAGCTCGATCGCGTTCGCGCATCGAACCTGGCCGATTACCGGCTCGGCCCCGATGATCAGGTTGCGCTGACGATCTATGGCGAACCGGACCTGACGAAAACCTATCGCGTCGGGCCCGATGGCGCGGTCGACGTTCCGCTCGTCGGGCCGGTGCAGGCGGCGGGCCTGACGATCGACGCCTTTGCGCGCTCGGTCCAGGCACGGCTGGCCGCGGGATACCTCCAGAACCCGTCGGTCGCCGGGACCATCGCCGAGTACCGGCCGTTCTTCATTCTGGGCGAGGTCAATACGCCGGGCGAGTATCCGTTTCGTCCGGGGATGACGCTCGATGGCGCCGTGGCGCTCGCCGGAGGCTACACCTACCGCGCACACCCGGATTTCGTGATCATCCAGGGCGAGAACGAGCCGGTTGCCCACCGCGTCACCATCAGCTCCGCTCTGGCGATCCGGCCCGGTGACACGATTCGTGTCGCCGAACGCTTCTTCTGATCTTGCCGGTGCGCGCCGCCCTTCGGCCGGCGATGCCGGCATGGCCTATGGCGGTCTGTGCCGGGCTGGTGGCGGCGGCGCTGGTTCCGGGATCGGCGTACGCGCAGATCACGTCGCCGCTGCTCGAATCCGAAATCCCGTTCGACCTGCGCGACCCGGACCGTCCAACAGTCCTGCAACGCCGGCAG
>JACIYY010000226.1 GCA_014359685.1 Porphyrobacter sp.
CGTGCCGAAGCTGGACGAGGTGCCCTATCCGGTGACCATGGAACCCAACCTGGTGGTCGAGTTCTACTCGCGCTGATCCCGGCCGCCGCGAACGCGGCCCGAGCGCACCAGCAACCAAGAGGGTGGCACTGCGGTGCCGCCCTTTTGTCTATGCGTCAGCCGCTCCGGATCGCAACCGGTCCCATTCCTGCGCCTCGTAGGCGATCGAGACTTCGACCAGGCGGTCCCAGAACCGCGCGATCTCGTCGGCCGGAAGCCCGTGGGCCGCAGCCTCCTCGCGCGCGGCGGCGATCACCGCCTGTTTGCGCCCCTCGTCGCGGACCTGGGCGCGCTCCGGCTTGATCCGCGCGGCCGCGCGCATATAGCCGAAGCGGCGCGCAAGCAGCGCGACCAGCTCACGGTCCAGGGCATCCACTCCTGCGCGCACATCGGCCATCGTCTCGCATGCGTCGGGGCTCTTCGGCACTAATCCTCCCTCGTCGGGTAATCGCGACGGAACTCGGCGGCGAAGGCGGCGAACCGCCCTTCCCCGATCGCCGCGCGCATCCTGTGCATCAGGTGCTGGTAGAATGACAGGTTGTGCTCGGTCAGCAGCATCGCCCCGAGGATCTCGCCGGCCTTGACCAGATGATGCAGGTAGGCGCGGCTGTAGGTGCCGCAGACCTCGCAGGGGCAGCGTTGGTCGAGCGGCCCGCTATCCTCGGCATGGCGGGCATTGCGCAGGTTGAGCGGGCCGTTCCAGGTGAAGGCCTGGCCGTTGCGGCCCGAGCGAGTCGGCAGCACGCAGTCGAACATGTCGACCCCGCGCTCGACCGCGCCGACCAGATCGTCGGGCTTGCCCACCCCCATCAGGTAGCGCGGCGCGTCGTCCGGGAGCTGGCCGGGCGCGAAGTCGAGCGTTGCGAACATCGCCGCCTGCCCCTCCCCCACCGCCAGTCCGCCGATGGCGTAGCCGTCGAAGCCGATCTCGCGCAGCGCCTCGGCCGAGCGGGCGCGCAAACCTTCGTCGAGCGCCCCCTGCTGGATGCCGAACAGCGCCGCGCCCTCGGCATGGGCGCCGCCGGCATCGAAGGCGGCGCGGCTGCGGCCGGCCCAGCGCATCGACAGCGCCACCGACGCCTCGATCTCGGCGCGCGGGCGGTCAATGCGCGGGCATTCATCGAAACACATCACGATGTCGGAGCCGAGCAGGCGCTGGATCGCCATTGAGCGTTCCGGGCTGAGCATGTGCTTGGAGCCGTCAAGATGGCTGCGGAAGCTCACCCCCTCCTCGGTCACCGTTCGGAGCGCCGACAGGCTCATCACCTGATAGCCGCCGCTATCGGTCAGGATCGGCCGGTCCCAGTTCATGAAGCGGTGCAGCCCGCCCAGCCGCGCCACCCGCTCGGCCCCGGGGCGCAGCATCAGGTGGTAGGTGTTGCCCAGGATGATGTCGGCCCCGGTGGCGCGCACGTCCTGCGGCTTCATCGCCTTGACCGTCGCCGCCGTGCCGACCGGCATGAAGGCAGGGGTACAGATGGTGCCACGGCGCATGGCGATGCGGCCGGTGCGCGCGGCGCCGTCGCGCGCCTCCACGGCGAAGGAAAAGCGGGTCATCGCAGGCGCCCTTAGAGCGGTTTGGAGCCGCATGGAAATCATCCAGCGGCTCGGCGAGCGACCGGCCGCCCGCCAACGACACCGCCAGCCTCCGCCCAGCCAGGGCGATCCCGTGTCCCCCTGCCGGCTCCCGAGGGTCGGGGTCAGAAGGCCAGCAATTCGTCTCATGACTGTTCGGCCTCGCAGGTTTCGCTTGAACTCAGTCGCGCGCGTTTCGTTGC
>JACIYY010000227.1 GCA_014359685.1 Porphyrobacter sp.
TCACCAGGTTGGGTTCCATGGTCACCGGATAGGGCACCTCGTCCAGCTTCGGCACGCGGGTCAGGCTCACCTTGTCGGTGCCGTCGGGCGCGACGTAATCGGGAATGTCGCGTTCGGGCAGGCTCTGCGCCTCGATCACCAGCGCCATCTCCTTGGCCTTGTCGCCCAGGCTGACGACATCGCCGGGCAGCACGCGGCGGCTGGCGATGTTGCACTTGACGCCGTTCACGCGGATATGGCCATGGTTGACGATCTGGCGCGCGGAGAAGATCGTCGGCGCGAACTTGGCACGATAGACGACCATGTCCAGCCGCTGCTCCAGCAGGCCGATCAGGTTCTGTCCGGTGTCGCCCTTCATCCGGGCGGCTTCCTGGTAGGTGCGCTTGAACTGCTTTTCGGTGACGTCGCCGTAATAGCCCTTCAGCTTCTGCTTGGCGCGCAGCTGCAGGCCGTAATCGCTCATCTTCCCCTTGCGGCGCTGGCCATGCTGGCCGGGGCCGTAGGAGCGGCGGTTGACGGGGCTGCTCGGCCGGCCCCAGATGTTCTCGCCCATCCGGCGGTCGAGTTTGTGCTTGGCGCTGTTGCGCTTGGACATGATGCGTCTCCAATTTGCTGGCCGGGCGTTGCGCCCGCCTTCGACCCGGTCTCGCACCGCCGGACCTGCTGTCCGACGCGGCCGCCGCTTCACCGGGGTGCGGGGCCAATCGCGAGCGGCGCCCTTGGCCGGATGCGGGTCAAAAGTCAACCTCGGCCCGGCATGGTCGCGCGTGGCCGATCAGTCCTCGCGCGGCGGCCGTTCGAGCGCCGAAAGGACGCCGCGCCAGGTCCGCACCTCCAGATGGTTCCAGCCGGGCTTGGTCAGCATCGACCGCAGCGTCCGCCGGGTCGCATCGGTCCGGCCCGCTGGCTGAAAATAGCCCGTGGGCTCCAGCAGCTGCTCGAAATGCCGGATCAGGCCCTCCAGCTCCGCTTGCGGGGCAGGGGGCAGCAGCGCCCCGGCGGTGGGTTGCACCAGCGCGCGGCTGCGGGACCACTCATAGGC
>JACIYY010000228.1 GCA_014359685.1 Porphyrobacter sp.
GATCGTATAGGGGAAGTCCTCATGGCTGGGCAGCACCGGGTGCAGCGCACGCCAAGCCAGCTTGCCGTGACCGACCTCGCGGCGCCCGGGGGCGCCGAAGCGGCCCACTTCGCCGACCGAATAGGGCGGGAAGTTGTAGTGCAGCATGAAGCGCTGATAGCTCAGCCCCTCCAGCCCGTCGATCATCTGCTCGGCTTCCTTGGTGCCGAGCGTGGTCGTGCAGATCGCCTGCGTCTCGCCGCGGGTGAACAGCGCGGAGCCATGGGTGCGCGGCAGGAAGCCGACCATCGCCTCGATCGGGCGGACCTGGTCGAGCTTGCGGCCGTCGATCCGCGCGCCGTCCTTGAGGATCGCGGTCCGCACGATGTCGGCCTCGACCTTCTTGGTCAGCTTGTTGGCGGTCATGCTGGTCTGCCCGTCGGCATCGGCGTAATGCGCCTTCACCTTGGCGCGCGCCTCGTTCAGCGCATTGGATCGGGCGGACTTGTCCGTCAGCCTGTAGGCGGCGGCGATATCGGCGCCGACCAGCGCCTTGATCTCGTCCTTCATCGCCGCATTGTCGCCGACCGCGAGGTCCCAGGGTTCCTTGGCGGCCTGTTCGGCGAGCGAGATGATCGCGTCCACGACCTTGCGGCTCTCTTCATGCGCGAACATCACCGCGCCCAGCATCTCGTCCTCGGTCAGCTCCTTGGCTTCGGACTCGACCATCATCACCGCGCCATGGGTAGCGGCGACGACGAGGTCGAGGCGGCCCTGGCGGACCTGTTCCATCGACGGGTTGAGCTGGTATTCGCCATCGGCAAAGCCGACCCGGCAGCCGGCGATCGGGCCCATGAAGGGCACGCCCGAGAGGGTCAGCGCGGCGCTGGCAGCGATCAGGGCGACGATGTCCGCCTCGGTCTCGCCGTCATAGGACAGCACCTGGGCGATGACGTTGATCTCGTTGTAGAAGCCTTCGGGGAACAGCGGGCGGATCGGGCGGTCGATCAGGCGGCTGGTCAGCGTCTCCTTCTCGGTCGCGCCGCGCTCGCGCTTGAAGAAGCCGCCCGGGATGCGACCGGCGGCGGAGAACTTCTCCTGATAATGGACGGTCAGCGGGAAGAAGTCCTGCCCTTCCTTGACCGAGCGGGCGGCGGTGACGGCGCACAGCACGACGGTTTCGCCGTAGGTCGCCAGCACGGCGCCATCGGCCTGGCGGGCGATACGGCCGGTTTCCAGAGTGAGGGTCTTTCCGCCCCACTCCAGCGATACTTTCTTGATGTCGAACATGGGTTTTCCTTACGATCCCGCGCGGCCCTATTGCGGCGCGGGGCCTACTGCCGGGGATACCGTCCCGGTCCGGTGCGGGGCCTGATATGCCGCCCCATGGCCCCGTCCGCCGGATGCGGAAACGGGGCGCTTGTTGATGAAACACATGCGGCCCGCCACCTGTGTGACGGGCCGCCCGGGGTTTCCTATTTCCGCAGACCCAGCTTCTGGATCAGCGCGTTGTAGCGCCCGACATCCTTCTTCTTCAGATAATCGAGCAGGCTGCGGCGCTTGTTGACCATCATCAGCAGGCCGCGGCGCGAATGGTTGTCCTTGTGGTGGCCCTTGAAATGTTCGGTCAGATTGCGGATCCGTTCGGTCAGGATCGCGACCTGCACTTCGGGAGAGCCCGTATCGCCCGACTGGCGGGCGTTGTCGGAAATGAGTTCCTGCTTCTTCTCGGCGGTGACCGACATTCATCTACTCCGCGGCATCGGTGAGGTTGAAGCCCCGGACGACCGTAGCCGTTCCACCCCGAAGCTCCATCAGCGCCACCGGGACAGTGCCGGCCTTGGCGAGGTGGAGCCCGTCGGGCCGGGGCATTCCGGAAAGAACCCGGCCCTGGCGGACCGCCTGCGCGCTCTCCGGATCGAGGATCAGGGCCGGGATACCGTCCAGCCCCGCCTCCAGCGGCAGAAGGTGGTCTTCAAGGCGCGCGCCGTTGCCGATTTCGTTCAGCGTGTCCAGCGAAATCGCCTGCGCCTCAGCAAACGGACCGGCGCGCGTGCGACGAAGATAGGAGACATGGCCGCGCGTTCCAAGGGCCTGCGCGATGTCGCGGGCGAGCGAGCGGATATAGGTGCCCTTGCTGACCTCGGCCAGCAGCGTAACCTCGTCCAGCGTCTGCGCATCGGACCCGTTGGCGGCGGAGACAACCCGGAGCGCGTGGATGGTGACCGCGCGCGGCGGCAGCACCACGTCCTCGCCGGCGCGGGCCCGGGCATAGGCGCGCTTGCCGGCAACCTTGAGGGCCGAGAAGGCTGGCGGGCGCTGCTCGATCGCGCCGGTGAAGGCGGGCAGGATCGCGGCCAGTTCCGCCAGAGACGGGCGCCGCTCGCTGGTGGCGACCGCCCGGCTTTCGGCGTCGAGCGTGTCGGTCTCGGTCCCGAAGGCGATGGTGAAGGCATAGGCCTTGCTGGCGTCGAGCAACCGCCCGGCAAGCTTGGTCGCCTCCCCCAGCGCGATCGGCAGCACGCCCGAGGCGAGCGGATCGAGCGTGCCGCCATGGCCGACCTTGACCTTGCCGTGCCCGCTTTGCCGCAGCACCCGCTTGACCGCCCCCACCGCCTGGGTGGAGCCGAGCCCGCGCGGCTTGTCGAGGATCAGCCAGCCATGCGGCACAGCGCGCAGGCCGGCCGCGCCGCCATCGGCGCTCACCCGCCCGCGACCCAGGCGGCGAGCGCCATGTAGCGCCGTTCGGCCCACAGAACCGGCGGCAGCACCACCTTCTCGACGATGCCGAGGCCGGGGAACAGCCACGGGATCACCAGCAGCACCAGGAACAGCAGCGGGAAGCCGAGCGGGCGCAGCCGGTCATAGGCACGCGCAGCGCGGCGCGGCAGCAGCCCTTCGACGATATGCGAGCCATCGAAAGGCGGGATCGGCAGCAGGTTGAACAGGCCCAAGAAGATGTTGATGAGGATGAACATCTGCAGCGACACCATGGCAAAGCCGAATAGGCCGTCGGCCGGCAGCGCGGCCCCGCGCGCCACCAGCCCGAGCGCGACCGCGCCGATCGCGGCGAGCACGAAATTGGTGCCCGGCCCGGCCGCCGCGACCGCCATCATCCCCAGCCGCGGATTGTGAAGCCGCCGCTTGCTGACCGGCACCGGCCTGGCCCAGCCGAACACCGGGGCGCCGGCGAGCGCCAGCAGGCCGGGCAGGATCACCGTGCCGAAGGGATCGACATGGCGGATCGGGTTGAGCGTGAGGCGCCGCTGCTCCTTCGCGGTGGGATCGCCCAGCGCCAGCGCGGCCCAGCCATGGGCGACTTCATGAAAGACGATGGCGACGACCAGCGCGGGGAGTACCGCCAGCGTCAGGAGGAGGGTTTCGGTCATGTCCGGCCCAGATAGGCGCGCGCGGCGGCGCTGTCATCGGCGCGCGGCGGAGAGCGGGAGCGGCGGTGCGGCCGGGCGCGGCGCTCAGTCGAGGGTTACGGGACTCGCCGAATCCTTCTGCGGCGGCACGGCGGAGCGGCGGATGCTCTCGATCGAACAGGTCCGGCCGAGGCCGGCGGCGATCCGCACGCTGGTGAAGCGGTCGATGGCGCCGGTCCCCGGCCCCGGCTCGAAGGCGATCCCCTCCACCGGCGCGCTACCGCGCAGGCAGCCCTCGTTGAGCTGGACCCGATACCAGCGATCGACACGGTCGCGCACGAACAGCACATCGCCCTTGCCGGGGAGGAATTCCTCGACCCAGCCGGAGCGGATCGTCGTTTCCTCACCGGCGATGCCGGGCAGCGGCGTGGTCTGCGCGGAGGCCGGGCCGGCGAGCGAGAGGGGGGCGGCGGCGAGAATGGCTGCGGCGGCGAGAAACGGGAGCGTTTTCATGGTCCTGCGGGGAATGACGCGAGACCCGTGAATTGCCCCTGAACCGTCAGTCAGCGGGTGGCGCGCGGCCCGTGTCGGCGCCCGTTTCGCCGCCGCCATCGCCGCCCTCGTCGCCGAGGTCGCGGGTGACGCGGGGATCGGCGAGCAGCCGTTCGATCCGCTCCGCCTCGTCGAAGCTGTCATCGCCGCGGAACTTGAGCCGGGGCGCGAATTTGAGGCCGAGGCGGCTCGCCACCTCGCGCTGGAGGAAGGCGGTGTTGCGGCGCAAGGCGAGCAGTACCGCCTCCTCTTCGCTGCCCAGCAGCGGCTTCACATAGACGCGCGCTTGCCTGAGGTCCGGGGACATCCGGACCTCGGTGACAGAGACGGTGCGCGCGGTCAGCGTCTCGTCATGGACGACCTGCCGGGTCAGCAGCTCCGACAGCATATGGCGGACCCGTTCGCCCACCTTGAGCAGGCGGACCGAGCTGTCTTCAGGGGAACGGGGCTGGCGGGGCATCAGTCGAGCGGCATGATGTCGTCGAGTTCAAGGTCGAGCGCGTCCGCCAAGCGGCGCCATTCGCGGGCGCTGGCGCGTCCGTCCTGCGCCTCGATTGCGGCCAGCCGCTCGATCGCCAGCCCGGCTCGCGCGGCGAGGTCCTGCGGGGTCATGCCGCGATAGGTGCGCCATACCGCCAGCGGGTGCTCGCCCGCGACCAGCCGGTCGACCACGCAATGCGGGAGATATTCCTCGCCGGCGAGACGCCGCGCCTCGGCCCGTTCCGCCGCCAGGCTGTCGCCCGCATCCTCAGCCAGTTCGGCGAGGCTGCGGTATTCTTCCTCGGGCAGCGAGGCCATCTTGCGGCCGTCCATTTCGATGATCTGCACTGTCATCGCTCAATCCTCGTAAGCCGATCCGCGCGGCGCGATGTCATGGATGACGAGCTCGTGCCCGGATCGGGTGAAGATGATCCGCCAGTCCTGAACCCGCAACCGAAACTGGGGCGTGCCGCGCAATTGCGTGACATTGTTCGCCGCGAATCCGGATCCACTGCCAGCTGCGCGATCTTGTCGAGCAGCAACGCACGCTTGTTGGAGCGGACGGGGGCACGCTGCGCCGTTCTGGAATAGGTGATCTGCGCCGGACCCGGCATCGTTCACCCGGCGACGCGGCCCGCCCTCGCTGCCGACCTACAGCGTCCGCTCGCGCTCCTCGACCTCGAACACCTCCAGCTGGTCGCCGGCTCTGATGTCGTTGGTGTCGGCCAGCACGACGCCGCATTCGAGGCCGGTGCGGACCTCGTCCACGTCGTCCTTGAAGCGCCGCAGCGAGGCGATGGTGGTGGCCGAGACGATGACGTCCTGGCGCGTGAGGCGGGCGTGGAGCCCCTTGCGGATGATGCCTTCGACCACCAGCAGCCCGGCCGCCTTGTCCTTCTTGCCGGCGGGGAACACCTGCTTGACCTCGGCCCGGCCGACGACGTGCTCGATCCTGAGCGGCCCGAGCTCGCCCGCCATCTCCCTGGCGATCTCCTCGGTCAGCGCGTAGATCACGTCGTGATACTTCATCTCCACCTTGTCGCGCTCGATCAGCTGGCGCGCCTTGGCGTTGGGGCGGACGTTGAAGCCGATCACCGGCGCCTTGGAGGCGGCGGCCAGCGTCACGTCGCTTTCGGTGATCGCACCGACGCCCGAATGCAGCACCCGGACCTTGATCTCGTCGTTGGAGAGCTTGTGGAGGGCGTTGACGATCGCCTCGACCGAGCCCTGCACGTCGCCCTTCACCACCACCGGGAACTCGATCACCGCGCTGTTGAGCCCGGCGAACATCGTGTCGAGATTGGCGGGCGCGGTGGCGGTGCGCTTCTCGGTCGCCTTTTCCTGGCGGTATTCGGCGACTTCGCGGGCGCGCTGCTCATTCTCGACCACGGTCAGGAGGTCGCCGGCGCGCGGCACGCCGCCCAGCCCCAGCACCTCGACCGCCATCGACGGGCCGGCTTCCTTGATCTGCTTGCCCTTGTCATCGACCAGCGCGCGCACGCGCCCGCTTTCGGTGCCGGCGACGAAGGTGTCGCCGCGCTTGAGCGTCCCGCGATTGACCAGCACCGTGGCGACCGGGCCGCGGCCCTTGTCGAGCTGCGCCTCGATCACCGTCGCTTCGGCCGGGCGGTCGGGGCGCGCCTTGAGGTCGAGCAATTCGGCCTGCAGGTTGATCGCGTCGATCAGCTGGTCGAGCCCGGCGCCGGTCTTGGCCGAGACCTCGACGTCCTGGACCTCGCCGCTCATCTTCTCGACCATCACCTCGTGTTCCAGCAGCCGTTCGCGCACCCGCTGCGGATTGGCATTTTGCTTGTCGATCTTGTTGATCGCCACGATCATCGGCACGCCGGCAGCCTTTGTGTGGTTGATGGCCTCGATCGTCTGCGGCATGATCCCGTCATCGGCGGCCACCACCAGCACCACGATATCGGTGACATTGGCGCCGCGCGCGCGCATCTGCGTGAACGCCTCGTGCCCCGGCGTGTCGAGGACGGTGATCTTCTGCTTGTCCTTGGTGGTGATCTGGTAGGCGCCGATATGCTGGGTGATGCCGCCGGCCTCCCCCTTCGCCACGTCGGTGCCGCGCAGCGCGTCGAGCAGGCTGGTCTTGCCGTGGTCGACATGGCCCATGATGGTGACCACCGGCGGGCGCGGGCGCAGCGTCTCTTCGGGATCGACATCGCCGCTGGTGTTGATGTCGACATCGCTTTCCGACACGCGGATGACGTTGTGGCCGAATTCCTCGACCAGCAGCTCTGCGGTGTCGGCGTCGATGGTCTGGTTGACGGTGACCATCATGTCCATGTTGAACAGCATCTTGACCAGGTCAGCGCCCTTTTCGGCCATGCGGTTGGCGAGTTCCTGCACGGTGATCGCCTCGGGCACGATGACGTCGCGGACCTGCTTGTCGCGCGGCTTGGACTTGCCGCCCATCTGCGCGCGGCGCTCCTTCTCGCGCGCGCGCTTCAGCGCCGCCAGCGACCGGGCGCGGGCGCCCTCGTCCTCGTTGAGGGCGCGGTTGACGGTCAGCTTGCCCCCGCGGCGCTTGTCGGCACGCTCGGCCGCGCGATCGACTCGCGCGGGCGGGGTGGCGGCGGGCTTGCTGCGCTCCTCCCGCTTCTTCTCGACCTTCTTGGGCTCGGGCCGGGCGACGGGCGTGAAGCGGCGCGGCGCAGGGGCGGCGGCCTCGTCGGTCGGGGTTTCGGCGGATGGCTCGGCGGCCGAACCGGCCTCGGCCTCGGCGGCTGAAGCGTCGCCGGGCGCGGGAGCGGAGGTCGGCTCAGCCTCGGCGGCGGGTTCGGGCGCAGTCTCGGGCGCGGCGGCCGCCTGCGCGGCGGCTTCCTCGGCGCGGCGGTTGTGTTCGGCGCGGCGGCGCTCTTCCTCCAGCGCGCGCTGACGCTCCTCCACCTCGCGGCGGCTGACCGCCTCCAGCGTGGCGAGACGCGCTTCCTCCGCCTCGCGCAGCAGCCGTTCCTGCAGTTCGCGGCGCGATTCGGCGGTGGCCGGGCGCGGCGTGGGCGCGGGCGTCGGGGCGCGCGCCTGGACCGGGGGCGCAGCCGGAGCGGGCGCGGGGGCGGGCGCAGCCACTGGCGCTTCGGGCGCGGCCTGCTCTTCGCCGGGGCGGGTCAGCTTGCGGCGCCGCTTGACCTCAACCGCCACCTTGTTGGTGCGGCCGTGGCTGAAGGTCTGCTTGACCTCGCCCGATTCGACCGCCCGCTTCAGCCCCAGCGGCTTGCGGGTGCGCGTGGTGGTGGTGGTGTCATTATCGCTCATGATATTCTTCAACAGTCCTTCACATCAGCTCGCCGCCGGGGCGCCAGCCCGGCTCGGATTCGCGGCAGCGTCGGCTGACGGGCGCGCGGTGCCCGCATCGGGCGTCGATTCATTCCTGCCCGGCTCCGTCACCCGGTCGGCATCCCCGAGGAAGGACAACAGGCGCCGCAGCGGCATCGCGACCCGCTCCGCAGAGCCGGCGTCGGCCAGCGCCAGGTGGACGACGTTGTCGCGGCCCAATGCCACAGACAGGGCCGCGCGGTCCAGTGGCAGGCGCGCACCGGCAAGGCCGCTGCCTTCGGCCTCCTGCCCCACCCGCCACGCCTGGTCCAGCTTGCGGGCGCCATCCTCCCGCGCGTCGGCGGCGTGGTAGAGCGCGGCCACCTTGCCCTCCCGCGCGGCGCGCGCGATCCGGTCAGATCCCAACATAAGAAGTCCGGCCCGCATTTCGAGGCCCAGCCGGTCGAGCAGCGCCCGGCGCAGCGCCGCCTCGGCGAGATCGGGCAGATCGGCGGGGATCGCCAGCGCGCCGGTCCTGAACGCGCGCGACAGCGCGGCCTTGAGCCTGCCGCTGGCCAAAGCCTGCGCCAGTGCGTCGCGCGGCACCGCGATCCACGCGCCGCGGCCGGGCGCGCGCGCTTGCGCGTCGGGGAGGACCGGGCACACCCCGTCCGCGCCCGCCGGCCCGATCGCCAGGCGCAGCAGCGAGTCGCGCGGCGCATGGGCGCCGGTCAGGATGCAGCGCCGTTCGGGGCCCGCACCTTCGGCCCCGATGCCCGCCGCTCCAGCCCTGTGGTCGGGCGTCAGCGCCTCATTGCGAGGATCCCGCATTTGCGGCCTCCTCTGTTACGGGTTCCGGCTCTGCCAGGGGTTCCGGCGCCTCGGCGGCAGCGGCGGCAGCCGGCGCGGCGGGTTCATCGTCGAACCAGTGGGCGCGGGCGGCCATGATGATCTCGTTGCCCTGCTCCTCGCTGAGGCCGAACTCGCCCAGCACCCCGCCCTTGTCCTCGGTGCGCTGCGGCGGACGGCGCAGCGGCGGCCCGTCGGCGACCACCGGCTGGCGGCGGCGCGGCGCCTCGCGCTTCTTGGCGATCAGCTCGTCGGTGGCGAGATCGGCGAGGTCGTCGAGCGTCTTGATGCCCGCGCGGCCCAGCACCACCAGCATCTGTTCGGTCAGATGCGGCAGCTCGGCCAAGGCATCCTCGACCCCCAGCTCGCGGCGGGTGGCG
>JACIYY010000229.1 GCA_014359685.1 Porphyrobacter sp.
GGTCACCCGCTACAACCGCCATCGCAACGCGGTCCCCTCCAAGACCAGCCACAACACGCTGATCGAGGTGCTGTGGACCGGCATTCCGGTGCTGATCCTGGTGGCGATCGCGATCCCTTCCATCACCCTGCTGGCGCGCCAGTATCGCAGTCCGCCGGCCGACGCGCTGACCATCAAGGCGACCGGCTATCAATGGTACTGGGGCTACACCTACCCCGACAATGGCGGGTTCGAGGTGATCTCCAACATGCTGGACGAGGGCGAGGCGCTGGCGCGCGGCCTGCCGCCGCAGCTGGAGGCGGACAACCGCATGGTCGTGCCGGCCGGGGAGTTGATCCGCATCCAGACCACCGGCGCGGACGTGATCCATTCCTTCGGCGTCCCCTCGCTGTGGTTCAAGATCGACGCGGTTCCCGGCCGCATCAACGAACGCACGCTGCTGATCGAGGAGCCGGGGATCTATTACGGCCAGTGCATGGAGCTGTGCGGCGCCCGCCACGCTTATATGCCGATCGCGATCGAGGCGCTGCCGCGCCCGCAATTCGACGCCTGGGTGCTGGCGCAGGGTGGCACGATCTCGGGCGAGGCTGGGGCCGCGCCCGCGCTGGCCCCTTCGCAGGAGCCGGAGAGCGGCGTCGAAGGCGCGCCCGGCGCCGGCGAGGCGCCGACCGACACCACCGCGCCGGGGCTGCCGGCCCCGGGCCGGGTGTGACCGGCATGGTCCACCCGACCGGCGCCCGCCGCCCGACACAGACTTCGAACGATCAGGATCAGGTACGCTGACGATGGCCACCACTGCCGACACCTTCCAGGCTCATCCGGACGAGCATTTCGACCACGATGCCGACCACAAGCCGGGCTTCTTCGCCCGCTGGTTCATGTCCACCAACCACAAGGACATCGGCACGTTGTACCTGCTGTTCGCGGTGTTCGCGGGAATCGTCGGCGGCGCGATCTCGGGCATCATGCGGATGGAGCTGCAGGAACCTGGCATCCAGTATCTCGGCTGGTGGGTGGAGTTCATCGGCGGCGGGCCGAGCGACTTCGACAAGGCCGGCCACATGTGGAACGTGCTGATCACCGCGCATGGCCTGATCATGGTGTTCTTCATGGTGATGCCGGCGATGATCGGCGGCTTCGGCAACTGGTTCGTGCCGCTGATGATCGGCGCGCCGGACATGGCGTTCCCGCGGATGAACAACGTGTCGTTCTGGCTGACCGCAGCGGGCTTCGTGTCGCTGATGATCTCGGCCTTCGTGCCGGGCGGAACCGGGCTGGGCGCGGGCACCGGCTGGACCGTCTATGCGCCGCTTTCCACCAGCGGGTCAGTGGGGCCGGCGGTCGACTTTGCGATCTTCTCGCTGCACCTCGCGGGCGCGGGCTCGATCCTGGGCGCGACCAACTTCATCACCACCATCTTCAACATGCGCGCGCCGGGCATGACGCTGCACAAGATGCCGCTGTTCGTGTGGTCGGTGCTGGTCACCGCCTTCCTGCTGCTGCTGTCGCTGCCGGTGCTGGCGGCGGCGATCACCATGCTGATCACCGACCGCAATTTCGGCACCACCTTCTTCGATCCGGCGGGGGGTGGCGACCCGGTGCTCTACCAGCACCTGTTCTGGTTTTTCGGCCATCCAGAAGTATATATCATGATCCTGCCGGGCTTCGGCATCATCAGCCAGATCGTCGCGACCTTCAGCCGCAAGCCGGTGTTCGGCTATCTCGGCATGGCCTATGCCATGGTCGCGATCGGCGTGATCGGCTTCGTCGTGTGGGCTCACCACATGTATACGACCGGCCTCGACGTGAACACCAAGATGTATTTCACCGCCGCGACCATGGTCATCGCGGTGCCGACCGGGATCAAGATCTTCAGCTGGATCGCCACGATGTGGGGCGGCAGCCTGGAGTTCAAGAGCCCGCTGGTCTGGGCGCTGGGCTTCATCTTCCTGTTCACCGTCGGCGGTGTCACCGGCGTGGTGCTGGCCAATGGCGGCGTGGACGACAATCTGCACGACACCTATTATGTGGTCGCGCATTTCCACTACGTGCTGTCGATGGGGGCTGTGTTCTCGATTTTCGCCGGGCTCTATTATTGGTTCCCGAAGATGACCGGGCGCTGGCATAGCGAGCTGCTGGCCCACATCCACTTCTGGCTGTTCTTCATCGGCGTGAACGTGATCTTCTTCCCGATGCACTTCCTGGGCATGAACGGCATGGCCCGGCGCTATCCGGACTACACCCCGGCCTTCGCCTATTGGAACGAGATCGCCTCGATCGGCTACTGGATCATGGCTGCGTCGATGGTGGTGTTCTTCGTCAACGTCACCTGGGCGTTTCTCGCCGGCAGGCGGGCAGAGGGCAATTACTGGGGCGCGGGCGCGACGACGCTCGAATGGTCGCTCAGCAGCCCGCCGCCCTTCCACCAGTTCTCCACCCTGCCGGTGATCGAGGATCATCATTCGCACCACAACCATATCGGCGGCCGGCCGAGCGGACC
This sequence comes from Porphyrobacter sp., assembly GCA_014359685.1. GTDB lineage: Bacteria > Pseudomonadota > Alphaproteobacteria > Sphingomonadales > Sphingomonadaceae > Croceibacterium. Next base: position 2,501 of record JACIYY010000229.1, read on the forward strand.
GGCGGCGGCGCACTGACGCCCCGCTGCCCGCCCCGGGGCCTGGCAGCCGGACCGACCGGGGCGGTCCGCGCGGACGCTCCGGCCCCGCCTGCCGGTCGCGGCAGGAGCGCCCTTCGACGATGACCCCTGCCGCCAACCCGACCGCCGTGCCTGCCGAATGGCAGGACTTCTTCGCGCTGACCAAGCCGCGGGTGATGAGCCTGGTGGTGTTCACCGGCCTTGCCGGCCTGCTCGCAGCGCCCGGGTCGCTCCATCCAGTGCTCGCCTTCACGGCGGTGTTGTGCATCGCGCTGGGCGCCGGCGGCGCGGGCGCGCTCAACCAGTGGTGGGAGGCCGATCTCGACGCCGGGATGCGGCGCACGGCCGGTCGCCCGCTGCCGATGGGGCGGATGCGACCGACCGATGCGCGCGATTTCGGCATCGCCCTGTGCGTCGCCTCGGTCGGAATCATGGGCCTCGCCATCCACTGGCTGGCGGCGGCGATCCTGGCCGTCTCTATCCTCTATTATGCGGTCATCTACACGATCTGGCTGAAGCCGCGCACGCCGCAGAACATCGTCATCGGCGGCGGGGCGGGGGCCTTCCCGCCGCTGATCGGATGGGTCGCGGTGACCGGCGAGATCACGCTGATGCCGGTGCTGCTGTTTGCCATCATCTTCGTCTGGACGCCGCCGCATTTCTGGTCGCTCGCGCTGTTCGTGCAGAGCGATTATGCCAAGGTCGGCATTCCGATGATGCCGGTGGTGGCGGGCGAGGCGGCGACGCGGCGGCAGGTGCTGGCCTATTCCATCGTCCTGCTGGTAGTCAGCCTGCTGCCATGGTGGGTGGACGGCACCGGCGCGATCTACGGTCTGGCCGCGCTGGGCCTGTCGGCGGGCTTCCTGGGGCTGGCGCTGCCGGTCGCCCTGCGACGCTCAGGCCACGATCAAGGCGATGCGATGCGCCCGGAAAAACGCCTGTTCGCCTTTTCGGTGTTCTATCTGTTCGCCCTGTTCGCTGCGCTGGTTGCGGATCGGCTGATTCTGGGGCAGGGATGATGGCCATGAACCGTGACGAGGAAGAGGAGCTGAAGCGCATCCGCAAGGGCCGCAACCTTGCGCTCGGGCTGGTGCTGCTGGGCTTCGCGGTCCTGTTCTACGCCATCACCATCGTGCGGATGGGCGACGGCTGATGGCCAGTGCCCCGCTCGCCCGCCGCAACCTGCGCGTCGGCCTGCTGGCGGCGCTCGCCGCTTTGGCGATGCTCGGGCTCGGCTTTGCCGCGGTCCCGCTCTACCGCCTGTTCTGCCAGGTGACGGGCTTCGGCGGCACCACCCAGCGCGCCACGCTGGCCGATGCCGACCTCGCCGCGCAGATCGCCGGCAGCGCCGGCGGGCGGGTGATCTCGATCCGCTTCGACGCCAACCTCGCCAACGACGTGCCGTGGTCGTTCCGCCCCCGCCAGGTGACCGACCGGGTCGCCATCGGGGAGCGCGACATGGCGGTGTTCGAGGCGCACAACCTGTCCGACCAGCCCGTCACGGGCACCGCGACCTTCAATGTCGAGCCAGAGCAGGCGGGCCGCTATTTCAACAAGATCCAGTGCTTCTGCTTCACCGAACAGACGCTGCAGCCCGGGCAGAGCGTGGCCATGCCGGTGCTGTACTACGTCGATCCGGCCGCCCTCAGCGATCCCCTGATGCGCGATGTCGAGCAGATCACGCTCAGCTACACCTTCCACCGCCAGGCGGGCAGCTGATCGGGGCGATCGTCACCGGCCGCGTCGCTGCCGGAGGGCGCCTTTTGGCACTGGACCGCGCCGCCAGCGGTGATTAAGGCGAGCGGCAAAGCCGCAAGGACAGGACACAAGGCATGGCCGGCGCAACCAACCACGAATACCATATCCTGCCGCCCGACATCTGGCCGATCGTCGGCTCCCTGTCGGCGCTCACCTTCACCAGCGGCATGGTCCTGTTCATGCACGACATGGCCGGCGGCCATGCGGTGCTGGGCCTCGGCATGGCCGGGCTGATCGCGACCTTCTACAGCTGGTTTTCGAACATCGTGAAGGAAGCGCAGACCGGGCACCACACGCCGGTGGTGCAGCTGCACCTGCGTTATGGCATGATCCTGTTCATCGCCTCGGAGGTGATGTTCTTCGTCGGCTGGTTCTGGAGCTGGTTCGACTTTGCGCTGTTCCCCAGCGAGCTGTCCGAGGTGATCGGCGGCGTCTGGCCGCCGGCCGGGATCGAGGCGGTGATCGATCCCTTCGCCCTGCCGCTGCTCAACACGCTGATCCTGCTGTGCTCGGGCACCACGGTTACCTGGGCGCACCATTCGCTGATCCACGGCGACCGCGAGGGGCTGAAGACCGGGCTGTGGCTGACCATTGCGCTGGGCGTGCTGTTTTCGGCCATCCAGGCCTACGAATATGCCCATGCACCGTTCGAGTTCGGGCAGAACACCTACAGCTCGGCCTTCTACATGGCGACCGGGTTCCACGGCTTCCACGTACTGGTCGGCACGATCTTCCTGATCGTGTGCCTGCGCCGCGCCTATCTGGGCCACTTCACCCCGCGCCAGCATTTCGGGTTCGAGGCGGCAGCCTGGTACTGGCACTTCGTCGACGTGGTGTGGCTGTTCCTGTTCATCACCGTCTATGTGTGGGGCGGCTGGGGCGCCGAATACCATTGACGCGGGCGGCGGGCAGCGCGCCCGGCCCTGCCGGGGCAGCGTGATGCCCGCGCCTGAGAACGAGGGCGCGGCTGGGCCGGCGCCGACGCTGGTGCAGGGTGCGCTGCGCGGCCTGTGCCCACGCTGCGGGGCACCCACCCTGTTTGCCGGCTGGATCGCCTTTGCCCCGCGCTGCCGCGTCTGCGGGCTCGATTTCGGCCGCTTCAACGTCGGCGACGGACCGGCGGCATTTCTCACCCTGATCGTCGGAACGCTGGTGGTCGGGTTGGCGATCTGGCTGGAGCTGGCGGTGGGGCCGCCTGTCTGGGTCCATGTCGCGCTGTGGCTGCCGCTGACCGTCGCGCTGGTGCTGGGCGGGCTGCGCCTGTCCAAGGCGGCGCTGCTCCATTCCGAATACCGCCAGCACGCCGGCGAGGCGGGCAGACCGGATCACCGGCCGTGATTTCGCTGGCCGTGACCCGCTGCTCATGATCCGCCGCCTCCCGATCGTCCCCACGCTGCTGGTGCTGGCCGCCGTCGCCGCGATGGTGGCGCTCGGCCTGTGGCAATTGCGCCGCGCGGAGGAGAAGGCGGCGCTGCTCGCCCGCTACGCCTCGGCCGCCACGCTGGGGCCGGTGCCGTGGCCGCAGGGGGAGGCCGCGCGCGAGGCGGCGCTCTATCGCGCCTCAGCGCTGGACTGCACCCGGGTGCTGGGGATGCGCGCGACCGCCGGGCGCTCGGCGCAGGGCCAGTCCGGCTGGGCGCATGTCGCGCGCTGCCGCCTCCCCGACGGGGCGGAGGCGGAGGTTGCGCTCGGCTGGTCGCGCCAGCCCTATGCCCCGCAATGGAACGGCGGCCCCGTCACCGGCGTCGTCGCCCCGGCCGGGGAGGCGGGCGCGCGCCTCGTCGCCCAGCCGCCGCAGGCCGGGCTCGCCCCGCTGGCTCGGCCCGATCCGGGCGACCTGCCCAACAACCACCTCGCTTATGCCGGCCAGTGGTTCTTCTTCGCCCTCACCGCGCTGATCGTCTATGCGCTCGCGCTGCGCCGGCGCTGGCGCGGCTGAGCCGTTCGACCCCACCGCCGCGCGGCGCCCGCGCCCAAGCGCATTCGCAGCCGGCTTGCAATCGCCGCTCAGCCCGTGTATGGAAGCACCCATCCCGACATTGTCGCGACAAGGTAGGGCTGGCGCCGCAGGGGGCCGGCCATTTTCGCCTTTCCGGCATCCGGCTCGGGCCAATGGAGCAACGATGGCCGATATCGCACGCCTGACCCAGCTGATCGAACCCGAGGCCAAGGCGCTCGGCTTCGATCTGGTGCGCGTCAGGCTGTCCGGCTCCGCTGCTGCCGGCGACCGCACATTGCAGGTGATGGCCGAGGATCCGGCCACCGGGCAGCTGGTGGTCGAACAATGCATGGCGCTGTCGCGCCGCATCTCCGATGCGATCGACACGGCCGAGGCGGAAAGCGGGCAGGAGCTGATCGAAGGCGCCTACCACCTGGAGGTCAGCTCCCCCGGCATCGACCGGCCGCTGACCCGACCCAGGGACTTCGCCGCCTGGGCCGGGCACGAGGCGCGGCTGTCGCTGGTCGAAAAGGTCGACGGGCGCCGCGATTTCCATGGCCAGCTGATCGGCATAGCGGATGGCGTGGTCACGTTGGAGGACCGCAAGACCGGCCGCATCGCCGTGCCGTTCGAGCAGATCCATTCAGCCCGGCTGGTCCTCACCGACCGGCTGATCGCCGCCACCCGGCCGCTGGACACCAGCGGCATCGACGAATTCGAAGCATCCCCCGAGGAAGAGAAGGCTTAACGAACCGATGGCCAGCCCGATTTCCGCCAACCGCGCCGAGCTGCTGGCGATCGCCAATTCCGTTGCATCGGAAAAGATGATCGACAAGGCGATCGTCATCGAAGCGATGGAAGAGGCGATCCAGAAGGCCGCCCGCGGCCGCTACGGCGCCGAGAACGACATCCGTGCCAAGCTCGATCCGGTCACCGGCGATCTGCGCCTGTGGCGCGTGGTCGAAGTGGTCGAGGAGGTCGAGGACTACTTCAAGCAGGTCACGCTGGAGCAGGCCCAGTCGCTGCAGCCCGGCGCCGCTATCGGCGACTTCATCGTCGATCCGCTGCCGCCGGTCGACCTTGGCCGCATCGACGCGCAGAGCGCCAAGCAGGTGATCTTCCAGAAGGTCCGCGATGCCGAGCGCGAGCGCCAGTATGAAGAGTTCAAGGATCGCGCCGGCGAGATCATCACCGGCGTCATCAAGTCGGTCGAATTCGGCCATGTGATCGTCAATCTGGGGCGGGCCGAGGGCGTGATCCGCCGCGACCAGCAGATCCCGCGTGAGGCCGCCCGCGTGGGCGAGCGCATCCGCGCGCTGATCCTGAAGGTGGAGCGCAACAATCGCGGTCTGCAGATCTTCCTCTCGCGCGCCCATCCCGAATTCATGAAGAAGCTGTTCGCGCAGGAAGTGCCCGAGATCTACGACGGCATCATCGAGATCAAGGCCGCCGCGCGCGATCCCGGCAGCCGCGCCAAGATCGGCGTCATCAGCCATGATTCCGGCATCGACCCGGTCGGCGCCTGCGTCGGCATGAAGGGCAGCCGCGTGCAGGCCGTGGTGCAGGAGCTGCAGGGCGAAAAGATCGACATCATCCCGTGGAGCGAGGACACCGCGACCTTCGTCGTCAACGCGCTCCAGCCGGCCACCGTCAGCCGCGTGGTGCTTGACGAGGACGAGGGCCGGATCGAGGTGGTGGTGCCCGACGATCAGCTGTCGCTCGCCATCGGCCGGCGCGGTCAGAATGTCCGCCTCGCCAGCCAGCTGACCGAAAGCCAGATCGACATCATGACCGAAGAGGAGGCCTCCGAGAAGCGCCAGCGCGAATTCGCCCAGCGCTCCAAGATGTTCGAGGAGGAGCTAGACGTCGACGAGACGCTGTCGCAGCTGCTGGTCGCCGAAGGCTTCGCCGAGCTGGAGGAGGTCGCCTATGTCGAGCTGGACGAGCTGGCCTCTATCGAAGGCTTCGACAGCGACCTTGCCGAAGAGCTGCAGAGCCGGGCGCTGGAGGCGCTCGAGCGGCAGGAGGAGGCGCATCGCGCCACCCGCCGCGAGCTGGGGGTCGAGGATGCCTTGGCCGAGCTGCCGCATCTGAC
>JACIYY010000023.1 GCA_014359685.1 Porphyrobacter sp.
CCTTTCCTTTGAACAATTTTAACGCCCTGCGCCCATATAGCGGCCATGGACACCGAGGACCCACGACCGATCGGCTGCCATGGCTGCCGCGACGGGCAGGCGCTCGATTTCGCTCTGCGGATCGCGTTCCAGCCGATCTTCGACCTCCATCGGGAGGTGCCCCTTGCTTACGAGGCGCTGGTGCGCGGGCAGGAGGGGCAGGGCGCCGGCTGGGTTCTGGCGCAGGTGACGCAAGACAATCTTTATGCCTTCGATCAGGCGTGCCGGGTGGCCGCGATCCACCAGGGCGTGGCCGCCGGCTGCTCGACACCGATGCCCGGCTGTCGATCAACTTCCTGCCCAGCGCCGTCTATTCGCCGCAGGCCTGCATCCGCCTGACGCTGTCGACCGCTGCCGAATGCAGCCTGCCGGCCGACCGGCTGATCTTCGAATTCACCGAGAACGAGCAGCTCGATCCCGGCCACGTCCGCGGCATCATCGATGCCTACCGCGCGCATGGCGTTGCCACCGCGCTCGACGATTTCGGGGCCGGTTACGCAGGATTGGGCCTGCTGGCGGACATCGCGACCGACCTGCTCAAGATCGACATGGCGCTGATCCGGGGGATCGAGCGCGACCAGCGCCGCCGCCGGATCGTCGCGGCGCTGGTCCGCCTGTGCGAGGATATGGGCACCGGGCTGATCGCCGAAGGGATCGAGACCGAAAGCGAGTTGGCGATCCTGCGTGACCTCGGCATCCGCTACGTCCAGGGCTATCTGATCGCCCGGCCGGAGATCGGCCGGCTGCCGCTGGCGAAGGTGGTGCGGCGCGCCGCCTGAGCGCGCGCTCTCGCGCCCGGCGCGATCGTCGCCTCAGCCCGCCGGGGGATAGGCGATGGCGATCACCTCCCACGCCTTTTCGCCGGCCGGCAGGCGCACGGTCCGCACCTCTCCGACCCGTGCCCCGCGCAACGCGCGGGCGATCGGTGCGCTCCAGCCGATCCGGTCGGCCGAGGCGTCCTGCTCGTCGTCCCCCACCAGAGTCAAGGTGCGCCGCTTGTCGTCGTCATCGGCAATGGTCACCGTGGCGCCGAACCACGCCCGGCCGGGATCGGGCGCCTGCGCCGGGTCGATCACTCGCGCCGCCTTCATCCGCCGGGCGAGATGCGCCAGCTCGCGGTCGATCTCGCGCATCCGCTTGCGGCCGTAGAGATAGTCGCCGTTCTCCGACCGGTCGCCATTGCCCGCCGCCCAGCTGACGATGGCGACGATCTCCGGCCGTTCCGTCCCGAGCAGATGGTCATAGCGCGCCTTGAGCGCGGCCAGCCCGGCAGGGGTGATCGGATTGCCGGGGACGGTGGGCATCGGCGAGTCCCCGGGCGGCAGGGGGCCAGCCCCCGCCACCGCCCGCGCCCCGCGCGTCACTTGGGCGACAGCACCATCAGCATCTGCCGGCCTTCGAGCCGCGGATAGGCTTCGACCTTGGCGGTTTCGGCGACGTCTTCCTGAACCCGGCGCAGCAGGTCCATGCCGAGGTGCTGGTGCGCCATCTCGCGGCCGCGAAAACGCAGCGTGACCTTCACCTTGTCGCCGTTCTCGATGAACTTGGTGACGTTGCGCATCTTCACATCGTAATCGTGATCGTCGATGTTCGGGCGCATCTTGATCTCTTTGATGTCCTGCGTCTTCTGGGTCTTGCGCGCCTGATTGGCCTTCTTCTGCGCCTCGTAGCGGTATTTGCCGACATCGAGGAACTTGCAGACCGGCGGATCGGCGTTGGGCGAGACCTCGACCAGGTTCAGGCCGGCTTCGGCGGCCTGCTCGATCGCCTCGCGCGTGTACATGACGCCGATATTCTCGCCGTCCGCGTCGATGACGCGAACCTTGTCGGCCTGGATCATGGTGTCGAAGCGGGGTCCGGACTTGACCGGGGGCGCAAGTGTGCGCCGGGGGGGACGGGGTATGGGGCGTTCTCCTGTGAATGGCCGAAATGTCGTGCCAATCTAGTCGCTAAGCGGCCCGCGCGCTAGGGGGCGCAGCGTTGTGTCCGCATTCGGATGCGCGCCGGCCGTGCCGCTGCGCCATTGGCCGCCCCGCTCGCGCTCCCTGCGCGCCATAGCGCAAAGCGCGCCAGCCGGCCGCTTGCTGCCACCACCGCCTCGATCGTGCAAGCCGGTTGCAGCGCGGCAAGGATCGCCGGATCGGCCGCATCCATGCCCCCGGCGAGCGCGCCGAAGGCCGGCAGGATCATCCGCATCGCGCCGGGGCCGCACGCGTCGCCGGAACCATTGCTGCCGGGGCCGTGCGTGTTGCTGGCGATCACCGCACAGGGGCGGCGGATGCGCCGGTCGCGCACGGTCAGCTGCAGGCGGGGGTGGAAATGGCCCGACAGCTCGGGCCGCCTCTCGCCCGGCTGCGCGCGGTGGCGCAGCACGATGCCGGCGATCTCTAGCTCCGCCGCCACGGTCCCGCCGATCCCCGCCGCCAGCGCGCGCGCTCCGCCGCACCCCGCGCGCAGGTCGTGGTTGCCGGTCAGCCAGACCCATTCGACCGCCCGGGTCAGCGCCGCCAGCATCCCGGCCGCGTGCGGCTCCATCCGGTCCGGCCCGGCCGGGTCGTGGAAATTGTCGCCCAGCGTGACCACCCGCCGCGCCCCGGTTTCGCGGATCGCCAGCGCCACCCGCTCCAGCGTCTCGCGGCTGTCATAGGGGGGCAGCATCTGCCCGCCCTGGGCATAGAAGCTGGCCTTCTCCAGATGCAGGTCGGCCACCACCAGCATCCGCTCGCGCGGCCAGTAGAGCGCGTTGCCGGCGGTCAGCAGGAACGCCTCGCCGGCGAAGGCCAAAGGCGCGGGCAGCGCCGCCGGCGACGCGGTGCAATCGTCGAACGAAACAGGAACCATGGCGCCGATCCTTGCCCCGCGCCGGGCGCTTTGGCAAGGTCGCGGCCAAAGCTTCAAAGAGGATGGCCATGACCGACTGGCACGCCAGCACCGCCCGCGCCCGCGACTGGTTCGAACAGCTTCGGACCCGCATCTGCGCCGCGTTCGAGGCGATCGAGCGCGAGGCCGGCTCCGATGCCGCCTTCACCTATACCCCCTGGCAGCGCGCGACCGAGGACGGCTCCGACGGCGGCGGCGGGGTGCGCGCGGTGATGAAGGGCGCGGTGTTCGAGAAGGTCGGCGTCAACGTCTCCACGGTCGAGGGCACGTTCTCGCCGCAATTTGCCGCCACCATCAACGGCGCCAGCGCCGATGCGCCGGGCTTTACCGCCACCGGCATCAGCCTGGTTGCGCATATGGCCAACCCGCACGTCCCCGCGGTCCACATGAACACCCGCTTCCTGACCACCAGCAAGGCGTGGTTCGGCGGCGGCGCCGACCTCAATCCGCCGATCCCCTATCAGGAGGATACCGAGGCCTTCCATGCCCGGCTGCGCGCCGCCTGCATGGCCCACAACCCGCTATGGTACGACCGCTTCAGCCAGTGGGCGGACGAGTATTTCTTCATTCCCCATCGCGGCGTGGCGCGCGGCGTCGGCGGGATCTTCTACGATCACCTCGAATGCGCCGATGACGCGGCCTTCGACCGCCATTTCGCCTTCACCCGCGACGTGGGGGAGGCGTTCCTCGATGCCTTCCCGGCGATCGTGCGCCGCCGCATGGGCCAGCCGTGGACCGCGGCGGACAAGGCCGCGCAGCTCGAATGGCGCGGCCGCTATGCCGAATTCAACCTGGTCTATGACCGGGGCACGCTGTTCGGCCTCAAGACCGGCGGCAATGTCGATGCCATCCTGATGAGCCTGCCGCCCGAGGCGACCTGGGGGTAGCGATCGCGGCGCAGCGGCGCTTTCCCCTTGCCGTAGCTGCGGCAATCCGCACATCAGGGTGCGATGCTGCGCCAGTACGAACTTGTCGAACGGGTCAAGGCCTACGATCCCGACGCCGATGAGGCGATGCTGAACCGCGCCTATGTCTATACCGTGCAGAAGCACGGCAGCCAGACGCGCGCCAGCGGCGATCCCTATTTCAGCCATCCGGTGGAGGTCGCCGGGCTGATGACCGATCTGAAGCTGGATCAGGAAACCATCGTCACTGCGCTGCTCCACGACACGGTCGAGGACACGCTGGCGACGATCGAGGACATCGAGGCCAATTTCGGCAACAATGTGGCGCGGCTGGTCGATGGCGTGACCAAGCTGTCCAAGATCGAGACCATGCCCGAGAACGAGCGCGCGGCGGAGAACCTGCGCAAGTTCCTGCTGGCGATGAGCGAGGATATCCGCGTCCTCCTGGTCAAGCTCGCCGACCGGCTGCACAATATACGCACGCTGCATTACATCCGCAGCCCCGAAAAGCGCCGCCGCATCGCCCGCGAGACGATGGAGATCTACGCCCCCCTGGCCGAGCGGGTCGGGATGTACGAATATATGCGCGAGATGCAGGCGCTCGCCTTCGAGCAGCTGGAGCCCGACGCCTATGCCACGCTGACCGGGCGGCTGGAGCAGCTGCGGAGCCAGGACCATGGCGAGGTCGATGCCATCGCGCTGGCGATGAAGCAGGCGCTGGCCGCGGCCGGATTGCAGGTGACGGTGTGGGGGCGAGAGAAGCAGCCCTATTCGATCTGGAAGAAGATGGCCGAACGGCACGTCTCGTTCGAACAGGTGACCGACATCATGGCCTTCCGCATCCTCACCCAGAGTGATGCCGATTGCTACCGCGCGCTGGGGGTGCTGCACACCACCTGGCAGTTCATCCCCGGCCGGTTCAAGGACTACATCTCCACGCCCAAGAGCAACGGCTACCGCTCGCTGCACACCTCGCTGATCTACGAGCGGTCGATGCGGGTGGAGGTGCAGATCCGCACCCCGGAGATGCACCGGCTGAACGAATTCGGCCTCGCCGCGCACTGGGCCTACAAGCAGGGCGACCGGCCGGACGGGCAGGTCGGCTGGCTGCGCGACCTGATCGAGATCGTCGATGCCAGCCACGATGCCGAGGAGCTGCTCGAACACACCAAGCTGGCGATCTATCAGGACCGCATCTTCGCCTTCACCCCCAAGGGCGCGCTGTTTCCGCTGCCCAAGGGTGCGACTCCGGTCGACTTCGCCTTCGCCGTGCACACCGATCTGGGCGCGCAGACCATCGGCGCCAAGGTCAACGGCCGGCACGTGCCGCTGCGCACGCCGCTGAACAATGGCGACGTGGTGGAGATCATCAAGGGCACCAGCGCCGAGCCCAAGCTGTCATGGCTGGGCTTCGTCGTCACCGGCAAGGCGCGCGCCGCGATCCGCCGCGCGGTGCGGGCCAAGGAACGGGCCGAGATCGCCGCCATCGGCCGCCAGCTGTTCGAGGACATCGCCGACCAGCTGCCGGCCAAGATCGGCCGCAAGGCGATGCGGGCCGCGCTCCAGCGGCTCGGGCTGGCGGAGGAGGATGAGCTGATGCACGCGATCGGCACCGGCAAGCTGTCCGATCGCGCGGTGATGGAGGCGCTGGTGCCCGGCAGCACCGCCGACCTGCCCGAGCTGCCTGGCCCGCAGCGCGCGATCTCGATCAAGGGGCTGACGCCGGGGGTCGGCTTCTCGCTGGCGAGCTGCTGCCATCCGGTGCCCGGCGACCGGATCGTCGGCCTGCGTCGGCCGGGCGAGCCGGTGACGGTCCACGCGATCGACTGCCCGGCGCTGGCCAGCGGGGAGGACGAGAACTGGGTCGACCTGTCGTGGAGCGAACGGTCGCGCGGCGCGGTCGGGCGGCTGCGTGTGGTGCTGTACAACCGGCCCGGCACGCTGGCCGAGATGGCCGGCATCTTCGCCCGCAACCATGCCAATGTGATGGGCCTCGAACTCGCCCACCGCGACGACCCGTTCCACACCTACGAAATCGACCTGGAGGTGCAGGATCTGGCCCACCTGACCCGCATCCTGGGATCGCTGCGGGCCAGCGATTCGGTGGCGCAGGCCGAACGGGTGTGACCGTCGCCCGCGCGCGGGTCAGCCGGCGGCGACGCGCCTGACCGGCACCGGCGCGTTGCACAGATCGACCCCGCCGGCGGGCGCGATGTAGAAGGAATCGCTGCGGTTGGCGCGCAGCTGGAGGTAGCGCGCGAAGCTGTCGCTGTCGGTGGCGAGATATTCGAAGGCTGGCCGCTCGGTCGCGGGCAGCTCGTTGCCCAGCCGCACCGAGACGATCGGCACGCGCTGCGCCGGGTCGGCATAGACCCCGGCCTCTCCGGTCCCGCGCGGCAGGGTGGCGAGGTGCTCGATCCCCTCGATCACCCGGCCGACCACGGCGATGTTGCGGTCGAGCTGGCGCGGCGCATGGCCGATCACCGCATACAGCTCGGCCCCGGTGCCGGTATCGGGCGACAGGTCGCGCGCCACCCCGACGCTGCCGTAGCAATGGACCGGCCATGCGGTCCGCCCGCCCTCGTCGTCGAGCCCGACCGGCCAGCCGGCGACGAAGCCGGTGAGGGCGTAAGCGTCGAGGAATCGGTTGACCACCACCGGCTCCGGCCGGGGGGTCAGCACCAGATCGCGGCCATTCTGCGGACCGGGCTGGACCGCCGCCACATATTCGCTTTCCGGCACCACCCGCAGCCCTGCGGGCAGGGGAAGGGCACGGCCCTGCTCGTCCTCCCCGGCGCCCCATTGCGCGACCCAGTTGTCGACCACCCGGTAGACGCTGGTCCCATCCCACCAATGGGCCCGGGCGAGGGTGCGGATATTCTCCACCCAGCCCTGGCTGAAGGGCGGGGGGAGCAGCTGGATGGCGATTCGTCGCCCCGCTCCGCCGGCGCCGGGGGCAAGCTCCATCACCAGAAGGTCGGCCGGGTCGATGGCCCGCCAGTCCGATGCCGGCGCGGCGGCCAGCACCGAGGCGGGGGTGGGGCGTTCGTCCGCCTGCTGCGCACCGGCCGGCGCGGCGGCGGCGAGAATGGCGGCGAGAGCGAGCGCCACGGCAAGCGGCGCGGCGGCAGGGGCGGGGGCAGGGGCGGGGCGGGTCATGCGCGCCATCCTGCCAGCGGCCGACGCGGCGGCAAGCGAAAGATCAGCCCGCCTCCTCCTCCAGCGCGTGCATCACCTCGTCAGACAGGCCGAAATGGTGGCCGACCTCGTGGATCAGCACATGGGCGACGAGGCGTTCGAGCGTTTCGTCGCCGCGCGCGGCCCATTCCTCGAGGATCGGACGGCGGAACAGGCGGATGCGGTCGGGCAGGGTGCCCGAATGCTCGATGCTGCGGGCGTGGAGCGGCCGCCCTTCATAGACGCCGGTGAGATCGAACGGATCGTCGATCGCCAGCTCGGCCAGCAGATCGTCGTCGGCGAAGTCCTCCACCGCCAGCACCAATTCGCCGAGATGGACCGCGAAAGCCTGCGGCAGGCGGGCCAGCGCAGCGCGGGCGATTCGCTCGATCTCGGCAGCCGAAGGGGCAAGGCCGAAGCGGCGCGGCATGGCCCGAGCGATAGGGGTCAGGCTCGCCCGCGGCAAGCACCGCCTTGAAATGCCGTGCGCCCCCGTCTAGGTGCCCGCCCTTGCCCCCGCGCCCCGGCGGGCACGCGGAGCGGTGGCCGAGTGGTCGAAGGCGCACGCCTGGAAAGTGTGTATACGCCAAAAGCGTATCGTGGGTTCGAATCCCACCCGCTCCGCCATTATCCTGCAACGAACCCGAGATGAGGCTCCCGTTGGGGGCCTTTTTCTTTTTGTTTCAAAGGCGTTTAGCCGAGGTAGACCGAACGAGATTGTTCATCTCGCCGCCCACAACGACAACGGCGACCCATCCGGTCGGGTTGCGCTCGCAAAGACTGGCCAGTTCGAGACTGTCCACATGTCCCTGCAAAAGGGTGAAAAAGTCCCCGAACACAATGTGAAGGGATACGCACGGTGGGGATGATCGTCACCCGATCGGCGTAGCGGGCGAGCACCGCTTGCGGCACGCCGCCCGCGCGCCCGACCCAGCTCGAAGGCGGTGCGCGAGCACTGGTCGTAACCCCACAGGTCGAGCTCGCCATCGGCCTCGATCGGCGCGCGACCATCCGGCGCGGGTGGCGGCGCGCTCGAACCATTCGTGCGCCCCCCCCGGTCCGCATCAGGGCCGGGTCGAGCCCGCTGGCACGGAAGCGGCTGAATTCGTAGCCGAGGCGGCGGCCGAGCGGGCCGGGCAGCCTTTCCAGACAATAGGGGAAGCGGCCCGGCTGATAGCGGATGGTGGTGGCGAAAAACGCCAGCCGGCCGAGGTCCTGGAGCGCGCGCGGTCTGCCAGCTGTGCTGGGTGCCGGGATGAAAGACCGCGACCTTCCGCACCTGCGCCCCTTCGCGTCCCCGGCCGGTGTCGATGCGCCGG
>JACIYY010000230.1 GCA_014359685.1 Porphyrobacter sp.
AGGAGTCCCTAGTGGGCGCCGCGAGGTCGGTCACGGCAAGCTGGCTTGGCGTGCGCTGCACCCGGTGCTGCCCAGCCATGAGGACTTCCCCTATACGATCCGGGTCCTCAGCGACATCACCGAGTCCAACGGATCGTCGTCGATGGCGACCGTGTGCGGCGGATGCCTGAGCATGATGGATGCCGGCGTGCCGATCGCGCGGCCGGTGTCGGGCATTGCGATGGGCCTGATCCTCGAAGGCGACGATTTCGCCGTGCTCAGCGACATTCTGGGCGATGAGGATCATCTGGGCGACATGGACTTCAAGGTCGCCGGGACCGAAGCGGGCATCACCTCGCTGCAGATGGACATCAAGATCGCCGGCATCACCCGCGAGATCATGGCCAGGGCGCTGGAGCAGGCCAAGGCCGGCCGCGCGCATATCCTGCGCGAGATGACCAAGGCACTGGGCACCGCCCGCACCGAACTGTCGGCCCATGCCCCGCGGATCGAGACGATGCAGATCGACAAGTCGAAGATCCGCGATGTCATCGGCACCGGCGGCAAGGTGATCCGCGAGATCGTGGCCGAGACCGGCGCCAAGGTCGACATCGACGATGAGGGGGTGATCAAGATCAGCTCCTCCGACCCGGCGCAGATCGAGGCTGCGCGGCGCTGGATCAGCGGCATCGTGGAAGAGCCGGAGATCGGCAAGATCTACTCCGGGAAGGTGGTCAACATCGTCGATTTCGGCGCTTTCGTGAACTTCATGGGCGGCAAGGACGGGCTCGTCCACGTCTCCGAGATGAAGAACGAGCGGGTCGAGCGGCCGACCGATGTCGTCACCGAAGGCCAGGACGTGAAGGTCAAGGTGCTGGAGATCGACAGCCGCGGCAAGGTCCGCCTGTCGATGCGGGTAGTCGACCAAGAAACCGGCGAGGAGCTGGAGGACACGCGGCCGGCGCGCGAACCGCGCGAGCCGCGCGGCGAGCGCAACGATCGCGGCGGCGCCGACCGTGGCCCGCGCAACGATCGCGGTGGCGGCGACCGGCGCGGTCCGCGCGGCCGTGGCCCGCGCGGCGGCGGCGAGCGCGAGGGCGGACGTGCCCGCGAGGACAATGCCGGTGGCGATCCCGACCACCTGCCGGCCTTCCTCAAGGAAGACTGAGCCCGTCGGGCTGCGCCAGCGGGCAACAGGGGCCGCCCGGGAGACATCCCGGCGGCCTCTTTTGCATTTGGCCGCAGCGGCGGTCGAAGCCGGCCCCGCGTCGATGCTTGTGCTGGCGGGGACCTGCCTTGCCGGCGCATCGGCCCGTCGCGGAGCGGCCTCCTTCCGACACGAACGCGTTCCCGTTCCGGCACAGCGGTGGCGGGTGCGGTTGCAATCGCAACCGGCCGGCGCCAGAGCCCACATGCAGAGACGAGAGGGGCAGGACCGCGCCGCCACGGGGCCGGCGATGCCGGCTGCAATCGCCGCTGCGATTCCGGCCGTGGCCGGGTTACAAGGCCCTGGCCGCCGGGCCGACAGGGCGGGCGGAGACGGGATGGCGCAGCAAATGGATCAGCGGAGGGAACGGCGGGGCGTGCCGGCGGCCCGGCAGGCGATCCTTGCCCGGTTGCGCCGCGAATGGCCCGACAGCCTCGACCTGACGGCGCGGTCGCTGGTGCCGACCGTCCCCGACGGCGATTTCCTCGCCGCCTGCGTCGCGCTGCAGGACGAGGGAATGATCATGTATGAGGCGCTGCTGGTCGGCACCGGCCCCTCGCCCATGCTGGTGGCCGCAGTGCTGACCCGCAAGGGGCAGGCGGCTACCCGCGACGATCGCTGACCAAGGCAGTGGCGGGGGCAGCGGCGGGCGCCGGCGGATTCTGATGGTCGTAAAGCTCGCTCGCCACCCCGGCGAGCCGCTTGAGCGCGTCGAGATCGTCGGTCGCGAGCTCGCGCGGATGGCGGTCCATCGCGGCGAGCGTTCCGACCATGCGCCCCGACCGATCGTGGAGCGGCAGACCGGCATAGAAGCGCATCCCGATCTCGCCGGCGATCAGCGGATCGACCAGTTCATGCGGTTCTAGCGCGCAGGGCATGGCGAATTCCGCGCCCTGCCGCACGGCCATCCCGCACCGACGCGCAGGCCGGCGCGAGCGCGAGCGGGCCGCGTGCGGCGGCGCCTTCAGGCTGACGACCGCAGCCTCGCACCCCAGATAGGCCTGCACCAGTTCGGCCAGCCGGTCGAAGCAGAGGAGGTCGTCGCGCCATTCGCTGGCGGGGCCGAAATCGTGCCGGTGCAGGGTGGCGCTCATGGTTGATCTCGTGCTGCGATGCTTCCTCTTACCGGACCATCGCGCCATCAACCATTCGGGCTTATCCCTAATAATGGCTAAATCTCTTAGGTATCAACGCTTAGAAGTATCCGCCGCGGGCTCCTACGCGCCACGGGACCGGTCACCTCATGGCGGCGCGCTCCGCCCGGGCAGGGCGATCGAAGGAGCAAGCTCGCTGATAAAGGGTGGTGGACGCACTTGGGCTCGAACCAAGGACCCGCTGATTAAGAGTTTGGCCGCAGCGATGTTAGCGTAGGTTTGCACATGGTGCCATATTCTACCCAACCATTTGTATTTATGAGGTTTTAGTGCTTGAGGCGTTAGTGCATGATCGTGTAGGCACGCCTTGGGCTCTCAGAGGCTGTGTCGAAACTCATTCTGAGCGTGCGAGACGGCGCGTGAGGAGCATGGCTGAGGCGGCGTAGAGGAAGGCGGTTGCCGAGGCGATCGTGGCCTCGAAGTCCCTTGCGAGACG
>JACIYY010000231.1 GCA_014359685.1 Porphyrobacter sp.
ATAGCCGAGCACGGCGATCTCGCTGCCCGACATTCCGGGCGCGGGGAAGGGATCGGCCTCGGTCCCGCGCGGCTTGCGCGCGAGGAACATCGACAGGCCGCCGCTGCCCTCGCCGCCGGTGCGCGCCAGCAGGGTCATCAGGTCCGACCGCGCGGCGTGGGTGATCCAGGTCTTGGCCCCTGTGATCGACCAGCCGCCGCCCTGGCGCACCGCGCGCGTGGTCATGGTCGCAAGGTCGGAGCCGTTGGCCGGTTCGGTGAACACCGCAGTCGGCAGCACCGCGCCCGAGGCGATGCCGGGCAGCCATGCGGCCTTCTGCTGCTCGGTCCCGGCAAGGCCGACCAGCTCGCCGGCGATTTCCGAGCGCGTGCCGAGCGAGCCCGCGCCGATCCAGCCGCGCGACAATTCCTCTGTCACCACGCACATTTCCAGCTTGCCGAGGCCCAGCCCGCCATATTCGGGCGCGATGCACAGGCCGAACGTGCCGAGCGCGGCAAGATCGGCAATCAGGCTGTCGGGGATCAGCGCATCGTCGAGATGCCAGCGATGCGCGTGAGGCGTGATCTTGTGCGCGGTGAAGCGGCGATACTGATCGCGGATCGTGTCGATCGTCTCGTCGCCCAGCGATTCGGCGATCGTCCCGCCGGCACGGATATGAGCGATCAGGTCGGCGCGCGGGCGCGGATCGGCGGCGGCCTCGATCAGCGACGCCATGGCGGGGTTGCCGGCCAGAATGGCGGCGGCCTCGGCCAGCCCCATCTGCGCCGGGCGGACCAATTCGTTGGCGCTGATCGGCAGCCCGCCGAGCACTTGCGCGCCATATTCGCCGAAGGCGAGCTCCAGCACCAGCGCCTCGCCCGCGCCATATTGGCCCCGGCTTTGCGCCGCCTCGGCCCAGCCGACCAGAGCATCGAGCGCGGCGATGATCGTGGCCACCCAGGCGCATCCGTGCGCCGCGCGCTGCTGCGCATCGAGCAGCGCCGGATCGGCCTTGCCCGCAGGCGCCACCCGCGCCGCGACCGCCGCGCGCGCGGCATCGCCATAGGCGTGCAGCGCATCGAGCGCATCGCGGGCGCGGGCGAGCGTGTCGGTCATGCGCCCGCCACCAGCCCCTTGTCGTGCAGCGCACCGATCTGGCCGGAATCGAGGCCGAGGCATTCGGCGAGCACTTGATCGCTATGCTCGCCGAGCCGGGGCGCGCGCTGCGGGGCAAGACGCTCTGCCTGCGGGATGGTCGCCATCGCGCCGGGAACCGGGTAGCGCGTGCCGCTGGCCTGCTCGATCTCGCTGAAGACCGGATTGCCGGTGACCAGCACCGGGTCGCGCACCGCTTCGTGCATCGCCCGGTACGGCCCCCAGCAGCAGCCAGCGGCGTCGAGCGCGGCGGCCAGCTCGTCGCAGCGGCGCTGCGCCATGGCCGCCTCGACCAGCGGGAACAGCGCGTCGCGATGCTCGAAGCGGAGGCCCTCATCGGTGTCGAACGATACGCCGCGCGCGGTTTCGATGGCCGCGACAGCCTCGGCAAGGCCGAGCACATCGACCAGCCCGCGCCATTGCCGCGGCGTGATCGCCATGATCATCAGACGCCTGCCGTCGGCGGTCAGGAAATCGCGCCCGAAGGCCCCGAACACCGCGTTGCCATAGCGCGGGCGGTCACCCGAGAGGAGCGTCTCGGCAAGCTGGCCGAGATTGGCGATCGTCGCGATGCCGACATCGGCGAGCGGAATCCGCACCTCCTGCCCTTCGCCCGTCGCCGCGCGATGGTGATGCGCGGCGAGCATCGCGAAGGCGGCATAGGCGCCGGTCAGCAGATCCCAGGCGGGCAGAACGTGATTGACCGGCTCATCACCGAGGCTCTCAGGCCCGGTGATCAGCGGAATGCCGAGCGCCGAATTGACCGTGTAATCGAGCGCCGGCCCGCCATCGGCCTGCCCCATGATCCGCACCGTGACGAGGTCTGCGCGCCGCCGGGCCAGCCTGCTATGGCTGAGGAACCCGTCGACCGGGAAATTGGTGAGGAACAGGCCGGCCTTGTCGCCCGGCGCAGTGGCGAGCGCGGCCAGCATTTCGCGCCCTGCGGGATCGGACAGGTTGAGCGCGAGCGATTTCTTGCCCTTGTTCAGCCCTTCCCAATACAGGCTGGCGCCGTTGCCCGCCTTCGGCCAGCGCCGGTAGTCGGGCCCACCGCCGATCTGGTCGACGCGGATCACCTCGGCCCCCATCTGCGCAAGATACAGCCCGGCGGTGGGGGAGGCGACGAAGGACGATGCCTCGACCACCCGCATTCCGGCCAGCAGGCGATACATTCAGATGCCCCTGGCGGCGAATTCGCGCAGCATGTTCTTCGCGATGACCAGCTGCATGATCTGCGTCGTGCCTTCGTAGATGCGATAGATCCGGCAGTCGCGGAAGAAGCGCTCGGCCTCGTATTCGGCCAGATAGCCGGCGCCGCCATGCACCTGCACGCAGCGATCGGCGATCCGGCCGCAGGCTTCGGTGGTGAACATCTTGGTCGCGGCGGCCTTGCGCAGCACGTCTTCGCCGGCCGTCGCGCGCGCGGCGGCATCGGCCAGCATGCATTCGCTGGCATAAAGCTCCGCCTCGCTGTCGGCGAGCATCGCCTGGATCAGCTGGAAATTGGCGATCGGCTCACCGAAGGCCTTGCGCTCGGTGGCATAGCGCAGCGCGGTGTCGAGAATCCGCCTGCCATAACCGGTCGCCCCCGCCGCGACCGAGAGGCGGCCATTGTCGAGGCTCTGCATAGCGATCTGGAAGCCCTTGCCTTCCTCCCCGCCGACCAGCGCATCGGCGGGAATTGGCACGTCGTCCATGATCACGTCGGCGATCTGCGATCCCGCCTGCCCCATCTTCCTGTCGGGCGGGCCGATGGTGATGCCGGGCGTGTCCATGTCGATGATGAAGGCCGAGACATGGGCGTTCTTCGGCAGCGGCTCCTTGCTGGTGCGCGCCATGATCAGGCCGATTCTGGCGAACGGCGCGTTGGTGATGTAGCGCTTGGTGCCGTTCAGGACATAGCCGTTGCCGCTGCGCGTCGCGGTCGTCTGCATGGCTGCGGCATCGGACCCGCTCCCCGGCTCGGTAAGGCCGAAACAGGCGATGTCGCCAGCCGCGATGCGCGGCAGCCAATGCGCCCTCTGCTCGGGCGTGCCGCTCTTCGACAGCGCCGAACAGACCATGCCGATATTGATCGAAATGATCGAGCGATAGGCCGGCAGCGCGTAGCTGAGCAGGCGCACGGTCTCGACATATTGGCTGACATTCATGCCCGCGCCGCCGAATTCCTCCGGCGTGGTGATCGCGAACAGCCCCATTTCGCGCAGTTCGCCCAGGATGGCGTCCGGCACCCGGCCGAGTTCCTGGACCTCCTTTTCGGCCGGGACCAGCCGTTCGCGGACATAGCGCCGCAATTGCTCGGCGAAGGCCGCATAGCTCTCGGCATCCATGCCCCCGTCGCTGGGGACCGCGTTCACCTCAAGCATCGGCCAGGCCCACGATGGCGACGGCAGAGACGTTCTGGCTGGGCATTCCGCCAAGATTGTGGCTGAGCGCGAGGCTCGGCGGGGTCTGCCGCTGACGCTCGCCCGCGCGGCCGAGCAATTGCAGGTAGTTCTCGTAGATCATCCGCAGGCCCGAGGCGCCGATCGGATGGCCGAAACATTTCAGCCCGCCATCGATCTGGCACGGAACCTCGCCATCGGCGTCGAACATTCCGTCGAGCACGTCCTTCCAGCCCTCGCCTTCCTTCGACAGATAGAGGTCCTCCATCGTCACCAGTTCGGTGATCGAAAAGCAGTCGTGAACCTCGGTCAGGCTGATCTGCCGGCGCGGATCGGTGATGCCGGCCTCCCGGTAGGCCTTTTCGGCCGCCACGCGGGTGGTGTGGAAATAGCTGCCGTTCCAGCCGCCACCCTGCTGCAACTCCCATCCGTTGGAGGTGGCGATCTGGAGCGCCTTGACCGTCACCAGATCCCTCTTGCCCAGCGAACGGGCGATCTGCGGCGTGGTGACGATGGCGCAGGCGGCGCCATCGGAGACGCCGCAGCAATCGAACAGGCCCAGCGGCTCGGCGATCATCGGGGCGTTGAGGACCGTGTCCATGTCCACCGCCTTGCGCAGATGCGCCTTGGGATTCTTCACCCCGTTGGCATGGCTCTTGACCGAGACATGGGCCATCGCGCGCTTGAGATCGTCCTTCGAGACGCCGTGCTGCTGGCGATAGGCCGAGGCCAGCTGCGCGAAATTGCCCGGCGCCGAGCCGGTGACGCCGATCATGTCGAAGGTGGTGCCGCGGGTGCGGACGGGCAGCCCGCCATAGCCGGTGTCCTTAAGCTTCTCGACCCCCAGCGCGAGCGCGATGTCGGCAGCGCCCGAGGCCACCGCATAGACCGCGCCGCGAAAGCTCTCGGTCCCGCTGGCGCAATAATTCTCCACCTTGGTGACGCCGCAATTGTTGAGGCGCAGCGCGGTCGCCAGCGGAATGCCCGACGGGCCGACATTGACCGCATCGAAGGCGACCCCGAGCCAGGCGGCGTCGATCTGCGAGGTGTCGATCCCGGCATCGGCGATCGCTTCCTCGTAAGCCTCCACCATCAGGCCGTCGGCGTCCATGTCCCAGCGTTCGCCGAACTTCGCGCACCCCATGCCGAGGATTGCGACCTTGTCCTTGATGCCGCTCGCCATCTTGAATTCTCCTTGCGCGGAAAAACGCCTACCGAACCGGCACCGCTTTCCAGAAATACTTGGTGAAATCGCGCATCTCGTCGACGCCCTTGATGCGGAACATCATCTCGACCTCGCGCCCGACGTCCACATCGTCGGCGTCAGCGTCGGTGAACTCCGCCATCAGCCGCCCGCCGCCCTCGAAGTCGATCATGCCGTAGAAGCTGGGCGGCGCGGGCGAATAGGTCAGGCTGTCGGCGGTATAGGTGAGGATCGTCGCCTTCCTCTCGGCGAGCGGATAATCCTCCTGCGTGTGCGCCGCGTGATCGTTCGGGTTGACCGAAATGACGCTCTTGGGGAACTGCACCGTGCCGGTCATGGTGCAGCGCCCGCCGACCAGGCCGAGCACCGCCTTGCGCTGCCGCCACAGCGTCGTGCCCGGCTGCTTCTGGTCGAATTCCGCGCGCATCCCGCGATCGAGCTTGAGATTGCCGCGATGGAATAGCCAGCGCATGTAATTGTCGGTCGGCACCCCTCGCGCCAGCGATCCCGTGACCCCGCGCCGCGGCGCCAGCGCCCTGCCCGTCGCCTCGAACAGCAGCACGTCGACACCCTGGCCGAAGCCGATCAGCGCAATGGTCTCGCCCGCCTGCGCCTGCTCGAGCGCGGCGGCGAACAGCAGGAACGGGTGAGCGACCCCTGTATCGCCGACGCTGCCGGCGAGCCGGTCGGCCACCGCCTCCGGCTTCACGCCGGCGCGCCTGGCCAGCCCTTCGGCCACGCCGCGCGCGGTGATCGGCACGATGAAGCGGTCGATGCTCTCGCCCGCCACGCCCAGATGGGCAAAGGCCTCCTTCAGCGCGCCGCCGATCAGCCCGGTATAGCCTTCGTCGCGGATCCAGCGCGATTCCCACGTATAGTCGAAGTCCTGCCCGCTCATGCGGAAATGATCGACGAAATCCACGGTGGTCGAATGGCTGCCGAGGAATCTCGCGACCAGATCGCCCTGGCCGACCAGCAGACCGGCGGCGGCATCGCCGTGGTTCATCTCGGCTTCGGAGGCCGGGCGCGACAGGCGCATCTCCGACGCCAGCGCCAGATGCGGCCGGGCGCCGCCCGCTGCGGCTGCGAGCGCCTGGATCAGCGCCGAGGTCGCCACCCGCTGGCCGCCGGTGACATCGAAGGCGCCGGTCGCGTCGGCGAGGGTCAGCGCCTCCTTGATGACGCCCGAATTCAGCCGGTCGACGAAGGGCAGGCTGGTCGAGGCGAGGCTGAGCGACCCAAGCCCGGCGCGGTCGATGCCCTTCAGCGTGTCGCGCGCGGCTTCGACCGCCATGGTCAGCGCATCCTCGTCCCAATTGGCGGTCGCGCGCTCGCCTTGGGCAAGCCCCTTCAACCCGGCCGCGAACCAGCCATTGGCGGCATGGATCGCCGAACGCTGGAGCCGGTGGCGCGGAAGATAGGCGCCAAAGCTGAGGATGCCGGTTTCCGCGCTCATTGGAACTCCACGTAGCCATTGTTGAGGACGACGCGATCCCGCTCGACGACGCGGGCGCGGAACGCGGCCTTGCCTTCGGCTTCGCGCCAGATGCTGGTCTCGATCGTCTCGCCGGGAAACACCGGCGCGGAAAAGCGCGCGTCGAGCCGCCTGATCCGGGCCGGATCGTTGTCGACCAGCGCCCGCAGCAGCGCGCGCCCGGCGATGCCATAGGTCGCAAGGCCGTGCAGGATCGGGCGATCGAAGCCGGCCGCCCTGGCCACTTCAGGGTCGGCATGAAGCGGGTTCATGTCCCCCGATGCGAGCCGATAGAGCAGGGCCTGATCCGGCCGCGTGCCCAGCGACACAACCCGATCGGGCGCGCCATCGGGGATCGCATGGGGGGCAGGCTGCGAGCCCGGCGATCCGCCGCAGCCGCCGTCGCCGCGAAGATAGGTGGTGTTGCGGATGGTCGCGACCGGCGTGCCGTCGGCCAGCGCGATGTCGCGCCGCTGAACCACCATCGCCCCCTTGTCCGCGCCCTTGTCATACACCGCCTCGAACCGGGTCATCCCGACCAGCTCGCCCTCGGTGGGAAGCGGCGCGTGCAGGATCAGGCCGGTTTCGGCGTGGAGGATCTTCCGCCAGTCCACCCCAAGCGTCGGATCGCGCCAGATGAAGCCCGGATAGGCCATCGTGACCGCCATCGTCGGCAGGACCTGCAAGCCCTCCTCGTAGGTGAATTGCAGCTCGTCCGCGCCGATACCCAGCGCGTAGAGCATGATCTGGAACGGCGCGATCCTCTGCCGGGTCTCGATCGGCGGCAGGTTGAGCAGGGTATCGGGGTTGAGCGCCATTGCCGGTCAGACCGGATCGTAGGGCCAGATATCGGCCGACCGGGCGAGCGGCGTCATCGCCGTCTGCATCGCCGGCAGCAGGTCCGACAGGATCGTCTCGGGCGACCAGCCCTCCGACCGGTGCATGGTCTTGACCGGGCGCGGCTTGGAGAAGACGAAGATCTCGTTCTTGCGCACGCCGAAGGTCTGGCCGGTCACGCCCGCCGCAGCATCGGAGAGCAGCGCCGCCACCATCGGCGCGATCTTGTCCGCCGACATCGCCTTCATCCGCTCGACCCGCTCCTGCTCCTCCGGCGTGTCGGCGGGAATGGCGGCGGTCATCCGGCTCCACGCGAAGGGGGCGATGCAGTTGGAGGTGACGCCGAACCGCTCCATGTCGAGCGCCAGGCTGTTCGACAGGCCCCAGATGCCCATCTTCGCGGCCGAATAATTCGCCTGCCCGAAATTGCCGATCAGGCCGGAGGTCGAGGTGAAATGCACGAACCGGCCGAAGCCCTGATCCTTGAAATAGGGCGCTGCGGCCTTCGAGGTGTTGAAGCTGCCGTTCAGATGCACGTCGAGCACCTGGCGCCAGTCCAGCTCCGACATGCGGTGGAAGATGCGGTCGCGCAGGATGCCGGCATTGTTCACCAGCCCGTGGATGGCGCCGAAGGCCTTGACCGCATCCTCGATGATGCTGGCCGCGCCCGCCGGGTCGGCGACATTTGCGCCGTTGACGATCGCCTGCCCGCCCTCGCTGCGGATGATCGAGACGACCTCCTCCGCCGGGCCGGAATCGGTGCCTTCGCCCTCGGCCGAGGCGCCGAGATCGTTGACCACGACGCGGGCGCCCTGGCGCGCGCAGAGCAGCGCGATCTCGCGACCGATGCCGCGCCCGGCGCCGGTGATGGCGATCACCTTCCCATCGAGCCTCGCGGCGTCCGACATCCCGTTTTCTCCCGTTCGCGTGGCTCCTGCCGATGCCCTAACCGAGTGCGCCGGCCTGTTCAACTATGCGAATGGACATTCACGATGGTGAATGGCAAGGCGTGCAGATGAACGCTCCGTTGCGCCCCCAGATGGTGAATTCGCGGCCCCCGATCGGTTCGGTCAAG
>JACIYY010000232.1 GCA_014359685.1 Porphyrobacter sp.
CGCAGGTGATGGGCGAGGTGGAGCGGTTCTACGCCCTGTTGCTGATGGCCCGCGCCGCTTGAGCGGGGAGGCGCCGGTGGAGGTGCCCCCGGCATCCGAGCCGCCCGGTCCGCGCGCGCAGATCGCCGGCCTCAGCTTCGGGCTGCTGCTGGTGGCGCCCGACCTGACCATCCGCGAGGCCAATCCGGCGGCCGAGACCCTGATCGGGCAGAGCGCCCGGCGCATCACCGGGCGGCGCCTGCCCGACCTGATCGCCTTCACCGAACGGCGCCTGAGCGAGCGGCTGCTGGAGGGCGATGGGCAGCTGGTCGCGCGCGGCCTGGCGATCGCGGTCGAGGGGCGCAGGCTGACCGTCAACCTGACCGTCTCGCCGCTGCCCGCAGCGCCCGGCTGGCGGGTCGTCACCCTGTCGGATGCCGGGCAGGGGGAGCGGCTGTCGGGCGATGATCGCGAGCGCGGGCTGCGCGCCCCGGCGGTGCTGGCGCACGAGATCAAGAACCCGCTGTCGGCGATCCGCGGCGCGGCGCAGCTGGTCGCCCGCAAGCTGGCCCCGCAGGACCGCACGCTGACCGGCCTGATCACCGACGAGGTCGACCGCATCGCCCAGCTGATCGACCGGATGCAGCGGCTGGGCCGCGCCCCGGCCGAGCCGGTCGGCCCGGTCAACCTGCACGCCTCGATCCGCCGCGCCAGCGCCACGCTGGGCGCCGCGCGCGACGAGGCGGTGCCGCTGCACGAGGAATTCGACCCCAGCCTGCCGCCGGTGCTGGCCAATGAAGGGGCGCTGGTGCAGGTGCTGATCAACCTGATCGGCAATGCCCAGGACGCCTGCCGCGAGGCGGCCGCGCCGCAGATCGTGATCCGCACCCGCTTCGTCAGCGCGCTGGTCCTGAACGTCATCCGGCTGGGCCGGCCGGTCAAGCTGCCGATCGAGGTGCAGGTCAGCGACAACGGCCCCGGCGTGCCGGCGGACCTGCGCGACCATATCTTCGAGCCCTTCGTGACCGGCAAGAAGAACGGCCAGGGGCTGGGGCTGGCGCTGGTCCACAAGCTGGTCCGCGACATGGACGGGCGGATCAGCCATGAGCGCGACGAGGCCGGCGGCTGGACCCATTTCCGCGTCCAGCTGCCGATGGCGAAATAGCCGGAACAGGGGGAAGGGACCGGGCGATGGCAAGGCGTGCGCTGCTGGTCGAGGACGATGCCTCGATCGCGATGGTCATCACCGCCGCGCTGGAGGACGAGGCCTTCACCGTGCGACGCTGCGATTCCATCGCCGGGCGCGACTCGCTGCTGGCGGGCGAGAGCTTCGACGTGATGCTGACCGACGTGATGCTGGCCGATGGCGACGGCATCACCTCTTTGGGCGATGTGCGCGCCGCCCATCCGCGGCTGCCGGTGATCATCCTGTCGGCGCAGAACACGCTCGACACCGCAGTGCGCGCCACCGACACCGGGGCGTTCGAATATTTCCCCAAGCCCTTCGACCTCGACGAGCTGGTGCGCGCCGCCTGTCAGGCCGCCGACGGCACCGGCGCGGCCGAGGCGCCCGACGGCGCGGGGGTCGAGGGCCTGCCGCTGATCGGCCGCAGCCAGGCGATGCAGGACGTCTATCGGATGATCGCCCGCGTCCTGCGCAACGACCTGACGGTGCTGGTGCTGGGCGAATCGGGCACCGGCAAGGAACTGGTGGCGGAGGCGATCCATCAGCTCGGCGCGCGCAAGCACGGCCCCTTCGTGGCGGTCAACGCGGCGGCGATCCCGCACGATCTGATCGAGAGCGAGCTGTTCGGGCACGAGCGTGGCGCCTTCACCGGCGCCACCCAGCGCACCGCCGGCAAGTTCGAGCAGGCGCATGGCGGGACGCTGTTCCTGGACGAGATCGGCGACATGCCGGCCGAGGCGCAGACCCGGCTGCTGCGGGCGCTGCAATCGGGGCGCATCCGCCGCGTCGGCGGCAGCGAGGAGGTGGCGGTCGATGTCCGCATCATCGCCGCCACCAATCGCGACCTCGCCCCGCTGATCGCCGAGGGGACGTTCCGCGAGGATCTGTATTACCGGCTGGCGGTGGTGCCGATCCACCTGCCGCCGCTGCGCGAGCGGGCCGGCGATGTCGAGCCGCTGGCGCGCCATTTCCTGCGCCGCGCGGCGCAGGACGGGCTGCCCGCGCGCAGCCTGTCCGGCGAGGCGGTGCGGCTGCTGGAGGCGCAACGCTGGCGCGGCAATGTGCGCGAGCTGCGCAACCTGATCTATCGCGCCGCGCTGCTGGCGCGCGAGGACGAAATCGGCGCCGCGACGATCGGCCAGCTGTTGTCGGACGGGCCATCGCTGGCGGTTGCCGGCGCCGGCGCGGATGCGGGGCCGGGCGCAGGCGGTTTCGAGAGCGCGCTGGCGCACTGGCTGGCCGAGGTGCAGCCGGCGCCCGGCACGCTGTATCACAGCGCGCTGGCGGCGTTCGAGACCCCGCTGTTCGAGCAGGTGCTGCGCCAGACCGCCGGCAACCAGCTGCGCGCTGCGCAGATCCTGGGGATCAACCGCAACACGCTGCGCAAGCGGCTGGACGATCTGAAGATCGATCCCGACGCCTTCGCGCGGCGGCGATGATCGCGCCACCAGCGCCCGTCCCGCGCCCCGGCGACGGGCGCCGCGCAGAAAGGGGCTTGTCAATCGGCAACACTATCGTTGTAAACCTGCAACGATGATGGCGGCTGCAACCGGGACCGGATCCATCGCGCGGCGCGTCGGCCGGTCGCCGCGCTGGTGGCGGCGCGCGCAGGTGTTCGCGCGGCGCGCCAATTTCTATCTGTGGCTGGAAATCCTCGCCGCGCTGGTGCTGGTGGCGATGCTCGCCAGCTCCTATCTGATGCTGACCAGCCAGGACGATCCGCGCGCGCTGGTGCCCGCGGCGCAGGCCTCGGCGATGCTGGTCGGCACGCTGATCCCGGCGCTGACCCTGCTGGTGCTGTGGGGCCGGCGGCTGGCGATCCGCCGCGCCGGGGGCACCACCGCGCGGCTGCACGTCAATCTGGTGTTCTTCTTCTCGCTGGTGGCGGCGGTGCCGACGCTGCTGGTGGCGGTGTTCGCCAGCGTGCTGTTCCAGTCGGGCGTGGAATTCTGGTTCTCCGACAATTCGCGCGGGATGCTGGAGAACGCCAACGAGCTGGCGCGCGGCTATTACAGCGAGAACCAGCGCGACCTGGCCGACAACGCCGTGACCATGGCCAGCGACCTGCGCTTCAACCTGCGCGACGACCCGCTGACCAGCGAGGATTTCGTCGAGCAGTTCTACCTCCAGGTGCTCTACCGCGAACTGAGCGAGAGCGCGGTGTTGCAGCAGACGGCCGATGGGAGCCTGCGGGTGCAGGCGATCGCCGACCCGGACGAGGACAGCGACCGCCAGCGGATCTCGCCGGCAACGCTGGCGCGGCTCAAGGCCGGCGAGGATGTGGTGGTGCTGACCAGCGCCGACCGGATCGAGGCGGTGACCCCGATCGACCGCGAGGCCGGCATCTACCTTTACGTCGCGCGCAGTTCCGACACCACCCGCGCGCTGAGCCAATGGCAGCGGGCGCAGAGCGTGGTCGCCGATTACGACCTGCTGACCCGGCGCGCGCGGGGGTTGCAATTGCGCTTCAACCTGGCGCTGTTCGGCGTCTCGCTGGCGCTGGTCGGGCTGGCGGTGTGGTTCGCGCTGCGCTTCGCCGACCGGCAGGTGCAACCGCTGGCCGAGCTGGTGACCGCCGCGCGCGCGGTCGCCAGCGGCAATTACGCGCTGCGGGTGGCAGGGCGCACCGGGACCGACGAGATCGGCCTGCTCAACCGCGCCTTCAACCGCATGACCGCGCAGATCGAGCGCCAGACCGCCGCGCTGCTGGGCGCCAACCGCCAGCTGGCCGAGCGGCGCGCCTTCATCGAGGCGGTGCTGGAATCGATCACCGCCGGGATCATCTCGGTCGACCGGGAGGGGCGGATCATCCTGATGAACAGCTCTGCCCAGAGCCTGCTGCTGGAGCCGGGCACGGCGACGCCGCCGATCGGGGCGCCGCTGGAGAGCGTCTCTCCGCAATTGTCGGCGCTGCTGCGGAGCGGCACCAGCGCCAGCACCGTGCAGGTCTCGCGCGGGGGCGAGCTGCTGACCTTCGCGGTCAAGCTGGCCGCTTCCACCGACGGCCATGTCATCACCTTCGAGGACATCACCCGCCAGCTGCTCGACCAGCGGCAGGCCGCATGGTCCGACGTCGCGCGGCGGATCGCGCATGAGATCAAGAACCCGCTGACCCCGATCCAGCTCGCCACCGAGCGGCTGAAGCGCCGCTATCGCCGCCAGATCGAGCAGGACGGCGAACTGTTCGAGGAGCTGACCGCGACCATCATCCGCCAGGTCGGCGAGCTGCGCACGATGGTCGACGAGTTCTCCTCCTTCGCGCGCCTGCCCAAGCCGGTGTTCCGGCGCGAGGATGCGGTCGATATCGTCCGCCAGGCGCTGTTCCTGCAGCAGGTTGCCCATCCCGAGATCGCCTACGACTTTACCGCCGGCGAGGGCAGCGCGGCGGTCGCCTGCGACCGCCACCAGATCGGCCAGGCGATGACCAACGTGCTCAAGAACGCGGCCGAGGCGATCGAGGCGCGCCGGCGCGAGCAGGGGGAGCAGGCACCGCCGGGCCGGATCGCGGTCAGAGTGGTGCCGCGCGAGGAGGATATCCTGGTGGTGGTCGAGGATAACGGGATCGGCCTGCCCGCCGGGGGCGAGCGGATCATGGAGCCCTATGTCACCACCCGCGAGAAGGGCACCGGGCTGGGGCTGGCGATCGTCAAGAAGATCGTCGAGGAGCATGGCGGCGAGCTGTCCTTCGCCACGGCCCCCGGCGGCGGCGCGCGCGCGACGCTGCGCTTCGCCCGCGACCCGCTGGCCGCCGCCTCCGCCGAGAGCGAGGCGGCCGAATGATTC
>JACIYY010000233.1 GCA_014359685.1 Porphyrobacter sp.
TCCCACTTGTTCCATACTTCGATGATCGGCACCGGCGGGTCGCCGGCCGCCCCTGCCCCCGGCCCCGCCCCCGGCCCCTCATCGCCGCTGCCGTCACGGACCCCCAGCTCGGCCAGCACACGCAGCACCTGCTGCTTGTGGGCGGCGCTTTCGGGCGCGGCGATGTCGCGGACATGGACCACGATGTCGGCGGCATTGACCTCCTCCAGCGTGGCGCGGAACGCGGCGACGAGCTGCGTCGGCAGGTCGGAGATGAAGCCCACCGTGTCCGACACGATGGCCTTGTCCACCCCCGGCAGGCTGATCGCCCGCATCGTCGGGTCGAGCGTCGCGAACAGCAGGTCCTCGGCCATCACCCCGGCGCCGGTCAGCCGGTTGAACAGCGTCGACTTGCCGGCATTGGTATAGCCGACCAGCGCGATCGTCGGCCACGGCGCGCGGTCGCGGCGTTCGCGGTGGAGCGCGCGGGTGCGGCGGACCTGCTCCAGCTCGCGGCGCAGCTTGCCCATCCGGGCGCGGATCATCCGCCGGTCGGCCTCGATCTGGGTCTCGCCCGGACCGCCGAGAAAGCCGAAGCCGCCGCGCTGGCGTTCGAGGTGGGTCCAGCTGCGGACCAGCCGGCTCTGCTGATAATCGAGATGCGCCAGCTCCACCTGCAGGCGCCCTTCGGCGGTCGCGGCGCGTTCGCCGAAGATCTCCAGGATCAGCCCGGTGCGGTCGATCACCTTGCGCTTCAGCCGGTCCTCCAGGTTGCGCTGCTGGATCGCCGACAGCGCGCCGTCCACGATCACCAGCTCGGCCTGCTCCTGCTCGCAGGCGATGCGGATGCGCTCCACCTGTCCTTCGCCGAACAAAGTGGCGGGACGCACGGTGCGGACCGGGATGACGAAGGCCTCGGCCACCACGATGCCGATCGCCTGGGCCAGCCCGCTGCCCTCGGCCAGCCGCGCCTCGGCATCCTGCCGGCCGCGCTGGCCGGTGATGTCGGGGCACACGACCACCGCGCGGGCGCCGCGCGCGACCTCGCTCTCGATCCCGCCGCCGGTCGCGGCCGGGCCGCTATCCGCCGCGCTCAGGGCGCCTCGCCTTCTTCGCCGTCCAGCCCGCCCGACAGGTCGACCGGGCCGACCGGCTGGATGGTGGAGACCGCGTGCTTGTAGGCCAGCTGGACGAAGCCCTCGCGCTCCAGCAGCGTGCAGAACAGGTCGAAGGCGGCGATCCGGCCTTGCAGCATCACCCCGTTGACCAGGAACATCGTCACCGGCACCCCGCTTTCGCGCACGCTGGCCAGGAAGATGTCCTGCAATTGCCGCTGCTTGCGCGCCGCATCGGGGCCGGGGCCGAACGGCCGGGCATCGATCGGCTGGCTGGGCATGATGGTGGAGATGGCGTGCTTGTAAACCAGCTGCACCTGCCCGTCGCGGCGCAGCAGGATGGAGAAATTGTCGAACCAGGTGACGATGCCCTGCAGCTTGACCCCCTTCACCAGGAACATGGTGACCGGAATCTTCTCCCGCCGCAGGGTATTGAGGAACAGGTCCTGCAGGTTGCCCCCGCTCTTGTTGGCCGGCGGAGCGGAAGCGGTCGCGGCCCCAGCGGCTGGCGCGGCCGCCGGTGGCGTCGCATTCGCCCGCGCGGTCGCCGTCTTGCGCGGCGCTCTCGGCTTGGCGGCGGGCGCTGGCGCGGGCGGCGCCGTAGCCGGGGGCGCTGCCTCGGCAGTCTCGTTCTCCGCCGGTTCGGGCGCGGCGACGGGCTTGGCCAGCTTCAGGCGGGTTCGCGCGGTGAGTGTGCCCTTGGTCATTTGTCTGACTCCGTTTATTGGCGCCCCTCGCAGCGGGCGCGTTCGGTCCGATATCGGGGGCCTGCGAGCGGCCCGCGGCGCCGCTCTACCAGTCCGCCCCGGCATTTTCCACCAAGCGTTGTGCGCCTGCGAAGGTTCCCGGCTTTGAGCGGTCCCGCTCAATCCCGGTCGTCGGGGGTGCCCCGCTCGCTCATCCCCAGCAGCTTGAGCTTGCGGTGCAGGGCTGAGCGCTCCATCCCGATGAACCCGGCGGTGCGCGAGATATTGCCCGAAAAGCGCCGGATCTGGACGCGCAGATATTCGCGCTCGAAGCTCTCGCGCGCCTCGCGCAGCGGCACCCCCATCAGGGTGGAGATGCCCGCCCCGTTCTCCGCCGATCCGCCGGTGACCTCGGGCGGCAGCATGTCGGCCTCGATCCGCGCCATCCGCTCGCGCGGGGCCAGGATCACCGTGCGCTCCACCACGTTGCGAAGCTGGCGGACATTGCCGGGCCAGTCATAGGCCTGCATCGCGGCCTGCGCCTCGGGCGAAATCTCGGGCGCGGCCAGCCCCTGCTCGCGGGCATAGCGGGTGAAGAAATGCTCGGCGAGCGCGGGGATGTCGCCGCGCCGCTCGGCCAGCGGCGGCACCCTGACCGGCACCACGTTGAGGCGGTAATACAGGTCCTCGCGGAAGCGCTTCTCGGCGATCTCGGTCTCCAGGTCGCGCGCGGTCGAGGACACCACCCGCACATCGACGCCGATCTGCCGGTTGCCGCCCGCGCGCACGAAGCTCTGATCGGTCAGCACCCTCAGGATGCGCGCCTGGGTGCTCAGCGGCATGTCGGCGATCTCGTCGAGATACAGCGTCCCGCCATCGGCGGTCTCCAGCAGGCCCGGCCGGATCAGGTGCCCGTCGGCCTCCTCGCCGAACAGCTCCTGCTCGAACCGCTCGGGCGTGATGCGCGCCGAATTGACGGTGACGAAGGCCTTTTCGGCGCGCGGGCTCCAGGCGTGCAGCAGCCGCGCGGCGACCTCCTTGCCCGATCCGGCGGGGCCGGTGATCAGCACCCGGCTGCCGGTGCCGGCGACCCGCTTCAGCGTCGCGCGCACCTGGTTGATGGCGCCCGACCCGCCGGTGAACTCGTCGGCCAGCGCAATGCCTTCGCGCAGCCGCGCATTCTCGCGCCGCAGCCGCTCGGTCTCGGTCGCCCGGGCGACCAGCAGCAGCAGCCGCTCGGCCTCGAACGGCTTCTCGATGAAGTCCACCGCCCCGCGGCTGACGGCGGAGACGGCGGTGTCGATATTGCCATGGCCGGAAAAGATGATCACCGGCACCCCCGGCTCGCGCGCCTTGATCGCGTCCAGCACCTCCAGCCCGTCCATCGGGCTGCCGTGCAGCCACACGTCGAGCAGCACCAGGCTGGGCCGTTTCTCGTCCACCATGCGCAGCGCGCTGGTGCTGTCGCCGGCGGTGCGGCAGGCATAGCCTTCGTCGCTGAGCACGCCGGCGACCAGCTCGCGGATATCGTGCTCGTCGTCCACGACC
>JACIYY010000234.1 GCA_014359685.1 Porphyrobacter sp.
GGGGCCGGGGGCAGGGGCGGCCGGCGACCCGCCGGTGCCGATCATCGAAGTATGGAACAAGTGGGACCTGCTGGACGAGGAGCGGCGAGCCGAACTGGCCGCCATCGCCGCCGGCGATCCTGACATCGTGCCGCTGTCGGCGATCACCGGCGAGGGCGTGGAGCGGCTGCGCGAGCGGCTGGGCGCGGTGCTGACCGCCCGCGCGCGGCTGCACCGCATCACCCTGCCGGCGCAGGACGGCCAGCGCATCGCCTGGCTGCACGCCCATGGCGAGGTGATCGCCGAGAGCCCGGCCGGGCAGGGCAGCGACGGCCCGCTGGTGGCGCTGGAGGTGCGGCTGACCGACAAGGAATGGGGCCGGTTCGAGGCGCTCGGCGCGTAGTTAGGCAGGGCCGGCGGTGGTGTCGGGTTCCTCGCGTTCCTTGCGCTTGACCGCCTGCCACAGCGCCTCCTGCGCCGCGAGGTCGAGGCTGGCGAAGGTGCCGCCGGCCAGCGCCTCCATCGCGCGGTAGCGGCGTTCGAACTTGGCGTTGGCGGCGCGCAGCGCCTGCTCTGCGTCGATGCCGTAGGCGCGCACCAGGTTGACCGCCGCGAACAGCAGGTCGCCGGCTTCCTCGGCCCGGTGCTGTGGGGGTGCCTCGGCCAGCTCCTGCGCCTCTTCGGCCAGCTTGGCGGCGGGGCCGGCGGGGTCGGGCCAGTCGAAGCCGTCGCGGGCGGCGCGCTGCTGGAGCTTGTGGGCGCGCAGCAGCGCGGGCAGCGCGCGGGCGACGCCATCCATCGCGCTGGTGGCGCCGGCATGGGCCCGCTCCGCCGCCTTCAGATCCTCCCAGCGGGTTGCTGGGTCGGCACCGGAGCCATCGGGCGCGAACAGATGCGGATGGCGCGCCTCCATCTTGTCGGCGATGCCGCGCGCGACGGCCTCGAAATCGAACAGGCCGGCCTCCTCCGCGATGCGGGCGTGGAACACCACCTGGAGCAGCAGGTCGCCGAGCTCGCCGCGCAGATCGTCGATCGCGCCGCGCTCGATCGCGTCGGCGACCTCATAGGCCTCCTCGATCGTATAGGGGGCGATGGTGGCGAAGCTCTGGGCGAGATCCCATCGGCAGCCGCGCTGCGGATCGCGCAGCCGGGCCATGATCGCCAGCAGCCGGTCGAGCTGGGTCATCGCACCCGGCGCCTGCGCCGAACCCCCGGGGCCGCTCCTGGCGCGCCGATCAGCCTCATGGTTTGCGCCTGCCGCCCCTCCGGTGATTGCATCCTTGGCACTCCATGATCGTGATCCGGGACGATCACCCGACCGCCGGCAATGCCATGGCAGCACGCAGCCGGCAATCATGGGCGCGGCGAGGGGCGCGGCGCCCGCGCGCCCGGCCAGCCTCGAACCCATCGTCGGGTCAGCCGATCGTGGCGCTGGCCATCATGATCGTGCGCCGGTCGTCGTCGGCGATAGCGAAGGTGAGGTCGCGGCCATCGCGCGCGCCCAGCAGGTGCAGCCGGCGCCCGGCAAAGGCGGGGCTGACCCCACGGAAGGCGAAACTCGCCAGCGCGTTGGGGCCGAGCTGGCGGTCGGCGAGGTCGAGCAGCAGGCTGGCCATCAGCGGGCCCTGCACGATCAGCCCGGGATAGCCTTCGACCCCGGTGACGTAGGGGTAATCGTAATGGATGCGGTGGCTGTTGAAGGTCAACGCCGAGTAGCGGAACAGCAAGGGTTCGCTCGGCGTGATCGAGCGCGACCAGT
>JACIYY010000235.1 GCA_014359685.1 Porphyrobacter sp.
GCGACCCGCATCCATATGGCGGTCGGCCAGCGCCAGCCGGCGGCGGCCGGCGCCACCGGCCGCGCGGTGCTGGCCGCCCGCGATCCGGCCGACAGCGCCGTGGACAGGGCCGTCGATCGGGCCTTCGCCGGCGTTCGCTGGCAGAACGCGCCGACTCTGGCCGAATTCCGGGCGCAGGTCCGCGAGGCGCAGCAACGCGGCTTCGCGCGCGATATCGGCCAGCTCAATCACGGCATCTCGACCGTCGCCGCAGCAATCTGTGACGCCGCAGGGGAGCCGCGCTTCGCGCTGTCGGCCTCCACCTTCACCGGCCGTCACGACGGGGCTGCGCTGGACGCGATCGGGGCCGAACTTCACGCTCTTGCCCGCCGCATCGAGCAGGCGGTTTTCGGCCGGGAGGAGCGCGCCACGGAACAGGATATCGGAGGTGACGGATGAGTGATGGCGCAATGCTGATCGACACGGCCGAGCGGCTGTTTGCAGACCTGCTCGACGACGAAGCGATGCGCCGCGCGCGCGCCGGCGAGTGGCTGGCGGATGTCTGGGCTGCGGTCGAGGAGATGGGCCTGCCGCTCGCGCTGGTGCCCGAGGACAGCGGCGGGTTCGGGATCGCCGGCGCCGATGCGCTCGCGCTGATCCGGCTGGCCGGTCGCCACGCGCTGCCGCTGCCACTGCCCGAGACGATGATCGCCAATCTCGCTTTTGCCCAGGCCGGCCTGCCTCTGGCCGAAGGACCGGCCGCGTTCCTGCCGGCCGAAGGCGGGCGGGTGCCGTGGGGCCGCCATGTCACCACGCTCGCCGCCGAGCGCCCGAATGGCGCCATTGCGCGCGTGACCGGCATGAGCGTCGAGGCTGAGGGGGTCAACCTCGCCGGGATGCCGCGCGATACGCTGGGATGGGACGACGAGGCGGCGCAGCAGGGCGCGCGGTCCGGCGTTCCGTTGCAGATCCTGGGCGGGGCGATGCGCAGCCTGCAGATCGCCGGCGCGCTCGAACGGGTGCTCGCGCTGACCATTGGTCATGTGTCGGAGCGCAAGCAGTTCGGCCGCGAGCTGGTGAGGTTCCAGGCGATCCAGCACGAACTCGCCAGGCTGGCCGAGGAAACCGCGGCCGCCGGGGCGGCG
>JACIYY010000236.1 GCA_014359685.1 Porphyrobacter sp.
GTTCCTCGCGTGCAAGCCGCGCGGGACCGAGGCCGATCCCTTCCCCGCGCCCGGAATGTCGGGCAGCGAAATCGCCGTGCTCGGCTATCGCGGGATGCGCGAATATGAGCTGGTGTTCGACGGCTTCGAGGCGCCCGCCGACGCGCTGCTCGGCGGCGAGGAGGGGCAGGGCTTTCGCCAGCTGATGACGACCTTCGAAGGCGCGCGCATCCAGACCGCCGCACGCGCGGTCGGCGTCGCCTGGCGCGCGTTCGAGCTGGGGCTGAATTACGCTGTGGAGCGCCGGCAATTCGGCCGCCCTCTGGCCGATTTCCCCCGCGTCTGCGACAAACTGGCGATGATGGCGGTCGAGACGGTCTGTGCGCGCGAGCTGGCCTATTTCGCCGCGCGGGAGAAGGACAAGCGCCGCCGCTGCGATGTCGAGGCGGGGATGGCCAAGCTGCTCGCCGCCCGCGTCGCCTGGACCAATGCCGACAATGCGCTGCAGATTCACGGCGGCAATGGCTATGCGCTGGAATACGAGATCAGCCGCGTGCTGTGCGACGCGCGGATCCTCAACATCTTCGAAGGCGCGGCCGAGATCCAGGCGCAGGTCATCGCGCGCGGATTGCTGGCGGCGCGCAACTGATGGACGGTGAGACCCGCACCGAACGGCTCACCGCCGCGCTCGCCGCCCGCTATACCGCGACCTTCGACCGCACGCCGCGCGACAGCGTGCCGCAGGGCATCCACTGGTGCCTGAACACGCCCGAGGCGCGGACCGGCGCGCTCGGCCCCGACGGCCATCCGGCGCGCCTCGACCACCTCGATCTGCCGCGCCGGATGTGGGCGTCGAGCGAGATGATCTTCCACGCCCCGATCGCGCTTGGCGCGGCGGTCAGCCGGACCTCGCGCGTGATCGACAGGCAGGACAAGACGGGCAAGGCCGGCCGGCTGCTGTTCGTCACCGTGGCGCACGAGATCGTCGCCGATGGCGAGCCGGCGATCAGCGAACGCCAGGCGATCGTCTATCGCGAGGCGCCATCGCCGGGCGCCCCCCCGCCCCCTCCGCCCCCGCCGGTCGAGGACCGCGAATGGGACTGGTCGCGCTCGATCACGCCGAGCGAACCCTTGCTGTTCCGC
>JACIYY010000237.1 GCA_014359685.1 Porphyrobacter sp.
CTTGCTGCTGATGCTGCTATCTGTTGGCATTGCGCTCAACCTGGCGGGCCTGTTCGAAGTGCGCGGGCCATCGTTCTCCGGCCGCTGGCTGGCGCAGCGCGGCGGCGCTGGCGCGTTCGGCACCGGCGCCCTGGCAGCGCTGATCGCCACGCCGTGCAGCGGCCCCTTCATGGGGGTGGCGCTGGGCGCGGCGCTGGTCCTGCCGGCGCCGGCTGCGCTCGCCGTGTTTGCCGGCCTTGGCATCGGCATGGCGCTGCCCTTCCTGCTGGTCGCGTTCGTGCCACAGATCCAGCGCTGGCTGCCCGCCCCGGGCGCATGGATGGGCACGTTCCGCCACATCCTGGCGGTTCCCATGCTGCTGACCGCCATCGGCCTCGCCTGGGTGCTGGGGCGGCAGAGCGGCGTCGACGGTCTCGCGCTGGGCCTGCTGCTGGCGGCGCTGGCGGGGCTTGGCCTGTGGTGGGTCGGCCAGCGGCAAAGCGGCGGATCGCGCGCAGCCGTCGGCCTGGCACCGGTGGCAGCGGCGCTGTTGCTGGCCCTGACCATCGATCTGCCGCGCCCGGCCACTGCCGCACCATCGGCCCCAGCGGGCACCGAACCCTTCAGCGAAGCACGCCTGGCCGAGCTGCAGGCGCAGGGCACGCCCGTGTTCGTCGATGTCACGGCCGACTGGTGCCTGGTCTGTCAGGTCAACGAGCGGGTCGCCATCGACCGCGCGGAGACGCAGGCAGCATTCGCCGAGGCGGGCGTTGTCACGCTGGTCGGCGACTGGACCAACGGCGACCCGGCCATCACGCGCTTTCTGGAACGTCGGGGCCGCAACTCCATTCCCTATTACCTGTTCGTTCCGGCGGGCGGCCCGGCCGAGGAATTGCCGCAGGTGCTGAGCAGCGGGATCTTGATAGAACAGGCCAGCGGGGCTGAAGGAGACACGGCATGAACACGCGCATCGGTCCGGCAACCGGCTTTGTGTTTGCGGCCCTGGCAAGCGCGATGCCGGTGGAAGCGCAGGATTCGCGCCATCCAGCGATTGCCGGATATGGCGCCATCACCCCGATGCAAGGGTCGGCCAATCGCCCGGCGCCCGGTGACAATATGCGGGTGCTGTTCGAGATTTCCGGCGGCGTCGCCGACCCGTCGCACATCAATCGCAGCCTCGACAGGGTGGCCCGCTACCTCAACCTGCTGGCCTCGGCCGGGAACACACCAGCCCCGGGAGAGATAAAGGTGATCATCCATGGCCCTGCGACGCCGCTGGTGATGACCGATGCCGCCTATCGCGAACGGTTCGGCGCCAGCAACCCCAACACAGGGCTGATCGCCGCGCTGCAACGGGCCGGCGTCGACGTTCATGTCTGCGGTCAGGCGCTCGCCGGGCAGGAGATTTCTCCCGCAGCGGTGAACCCGGCGATTATCGTCGACCTTTCCGCGATGACGACGCTGGTCTTGCTGCAACAACAGGGCTGGCCCGTCGTTTCGGACTGACCCCGCCGCGCGGTCACGACCCAAGGAGAGAGCGATGTTGCTGGAAAAGATCAAGACGCCGGGCCTGGCGCACCTGTCCTATCTGGTGGGGTCGGGCGGGCAGGCGGCGGTGATCGATCCGCGGCGCGATTGCGCCATCTATGTCGAGAAGGCCCGCGCCGCAGGGTTGGACATCACCCATGTCTTCGAAACCCACCGCAACGAGGACCTGGTTTCCGGCGCACCGATCCTGGCGGCCATGACGGGCGCGAAGGTGCTCCACGGGCCAAACCCGGAGCGGCCTGTGACCTATGCCGAAACGACCCGAGACGGCGATTGCTTCGCCATCGGGCAGCTGGAAATCCGCGCGATGGAAACACCGGGCCATACCGACGACCACCTCGCTTTCGCGCTGTTCGATACCGCCTATCCGGACAAGGCGGTCGGCGTGTTCACCGGCGACGCCTTGTTCATCGGCGATGTCGGCCGCACCGATTTCTACCCTGATCGGCGGCACGAAGTGGCAGGCCTGCTGTATGATTCGCTGCGCAAGATCCTCGCTCTCGGCGATCAGGCGATCGTCTATCCCGCCCATGGCGCCGGCTCGGTCTGTGGATCGGCCATGGCGGAGCGGGAGTTTTCCACCATCGGCCACGAACGCTTGAACAACCCGCGCCTGCAGATCGCGGACCGCGACGAGTTCATCCGCGTCAAGGTCAACGAGACCCACTACCAGCCGCCCTATTTCCGGCTCATGGAGCGCTTGAACATGGATGGCGCGGAGGAAGCGCCGCGCGTCGCCCGGCCGCGGCCACTCTCGCTGGCGCAGCTGAAGACCTGCGGCGCCGACCACCTGGTCGATATCCGTGAACCCATGGCCTATGCCTCCGGCCATCTGCCCGGCGCGATGAGCCTGCCGGTGGACATGATCCCCGCCTTTGCCGGCTGGTTCATCCGCGAAGGGGAAAGCGTGGCGCTGATCGCTGCGAGCGAAGGCCAGCTGGCCAGTGCCATGGAACACCTGGTAAGGATTGCTGTCGACAATGTCGTGGGCGGCTATGTCGGCGTCGTGCCCGCCGCCGCGAAGGGCGAGCACATGCAGGCGACTCCGATGATCGAAACCGAGGAGGTGGCGCGTCGCCTGAATGGCGCCGAAAACTGGGTTCTGCTCGACGTTCGCGACGCCGATGAGCGGACTGCCGCCGCGATCGAGGGATCGCAGCACATCTATGTCGGCCAGCTCAACGAAGCTTGGCGCGAGCTCGACCCAGATCGCCACTATACGCTGATGTGTGCCAGTGGCATGCGTGCCACCGTTGCCGCCGGGTGGCTGGCCAGCCGCGGCTTCGGCAAGCTGGACATCTATCTTGGCTCGATGGGCGCATGGAAGGCGGCGCATGACTGATCCGCTCGATCCAGCCCGTTCGTGGGACGAACGCTTCGCGTCCGACGGCTATCTGTTCGGGACCGAGCCCAACGCCTTTCTCAGGCGCGAGACCGCGCGCCTGCCGGCCGGCGGGCGGGTCCTGGCGGTGGCGGATGGCGAAGGCCGCAATGGCGTCTATCTGGCGCAGCAGGGCTTCGATGTCGTCGCGACGGACATTTCCCCCGTTGGCATCGACAAGGCTCGCCGCCTGGCGGCCGAACGCGGGGTCGCCTTGACCTTCGAGCAGGTCGATCTTGCGCACTATGCATGGCCAGAGGAGGCCTTTGACGCGGTCGTGGCCATTTTCACGCAGTTCGCCGACCCGGCATTGCGCGCCCGCATGTTCGCCGGCTTCACGCGGACGCTGCGACCGGGCGGAATCCTGCTGCTCGAAGGCTACCGGCCGGAACAACTCGATTACCGGACCGGTGGACCGCCTTGCGCGCAGAACATGTACACCGAAGATCTTCTTCGTACGGCGTTCGCCGATTTGAACATCCTCGTGCTCGACAGTTACGATGCGGAGATTCGTGAAGGCAGCGGACATGGTGGCATGTCGGCACTGATCGATCTGGTGGCGCAGAAGCCCGGCTAGCGGCGGTCGAGTTCGGGTTGGCCTGCTGCGGGCCCCATCCGTGGTTCTTCCCAAGCTTTCCTCGAACCGCAGCGCTGGCCCGACACGATATTGCAGCGGCCTCTCCGATCGCGACGCGGCTGGCTCAACCGAGCGGCGGCTTGCGCGCGTTCAGATATCGCCGCCTGACAGCCGCTGGCACAGCATGTCGAGCTGGTCGAGCGTGCGATAGCGCACCGTCACCGCGCCCGAGCGCAGATCGGCATCGGTGGTGATCCGCACCGTCAGGCCCAGGAACTCTTCGAGCTTCGCCTGGATCTCGGCCACATCGGCGTCCTGCTGCGGCGCAGGCGGCCGGGGGCGGGTTTTTTGTTCCTTCTGTGTTCCTTTCTGGCCACGCTGCGCCAGCACCTCGACCTCGCGCACGGTCAGGCCGCTGGCGACCGCCAGATCGGCCAGCGCCTCGGCATCCTCGCGCCCGACCAGCGCCCGCGCGTGGCCCATGTCGAGCCGCCCGGCCTCGACATGGTCGAGCACCCCGGCGGGGAGCGTCAGCAGGCGCATCAGATTGGCGACATGGCTGCGCGACTTCTCGACCAGCCGGGCGATCTCTGCCTGGCTCATGTCCTCACGCTCGGACAGCCGCAGATAGGCGCGCGCCTCCTCCACCGGATTGAGGTCCTTGCGCTGGAGATTCTCGATCAGCGCCAGCGCCATCACATCGCGGTCGGCCAGCTCGCGTACCAGCGCCGGCATCTCGTGGAGCTGCGCCCGCTGCGCCGCCCGCCAGCGCCGCTCCCCGGCAACGAGCTGGTAGCGCCCGCCGGGCAGCGGCCGCACGATCACCGGCTGGATCACGCCGCGCGCGGCGATCGAGCGCGCCAGCTCGTCGAGCGCCTCCTCGTCGAAATGGCGCCGCGGCTGGTCGGGATGCGGCTCGATCGCCGCGACGGCCAGCATCGCCAGCCCTTCGGGACGCGCGGCAGGCGCAGTGTCAACCGGCGCGGTGGCGCTGCCCTCCCCGCGCGGCGTGGCGCCTAGCGATTCCTCGTGCCGTGCTTCACCCAGCAGGGCGCCGAGGCCCTTGCCCAGCTTGCGGCGGGGGGCGGTCTTGTCCTGCGCGCTCATGCGGCAATCCTTCGTTCATCAAGCCGGCCGATCAGCTCCTGCGCCAGCGCGATATAGGCGCGGCTGCCGACGCACAGATGGTCATAGACCAGCGCCGGCAGGCCATGGCTGGGCGCCTCCGAAAGGCGGACATTGCGCGGGATGACGGTTTCGAACACCAGCTCTCCCAGACAGTCGCGGACATCGTCGGCCACCTGATCGGTCAGGCGGGCGCGGCGGTCATACATGGTCAGCACCACCCCGACGATATCGAGCCGGGGGTTGAAGCGACGCTTGACCTGCTCGACGGTGTTGAGGAGCTGGCTGAGCCCTTCGAGCGCGAAGAACTCGCATTGCAGCGGCACCAGCAGCCGGTCGGCGGCGCTCAGCGCGTTGAGCGTCAGCAGACCGAGCGAAGGCGGGCAATCGATGAAGCAGATCTGGTGATCCGATGCTCCGTCGAGCGCGCGGGCGAGGATTCCGGTCCGGTCCTCGGCCCCGACCAGCTCCACCTCGGCACCGCTGAGATCGACCGAGGCGGGAACCAGATCGAGGTTGGGGATGCCGCTCGGCCGCACGCATTCGGCCAGCGTGGCATCGCCAACCATCAGGTCATAGCTCGACTGCTCGCGCTGCGCCGCGTCGCAGCCCAGCCCGGTGGACGCATTGCCCTGGGCGTCGAGGTCGATCAGCAGCGTCCGCCACCCGGACGCGGCCATGGCGGTGGCGACATTGATCGCGGTCGTGGTCTTGCCCACCCCGCCCTTCTGGTTGGCGATGACGATCCTGATCATGACAGGTCTGGAACCCCCTGGCCGACGAGAATGCCCGCCTGAGCATCGGTGAGCGAGTGTTCCACGTGAAACATGCGCTGGATGATGACCGGCTGCTCCTGCAACTCATGGCCTGCCGAGCGCCCCTTGGGCAAGACCCAAATGGTCTTCGGGGTGGAAAAGCGTGCGCACAGCCGCAGCAGCTTCCCCAGCGGCGCGAAAGCGCGGGCGGAGATGATTCCCGCGGGCTGCGGGGGCAGCGACTCGGCGCGGGCCGCGACAACCGAGACGTTGGCGAGGCCCAGCTGAGCGACAGCACGCTCGAGCCATTGCGCGCGCAGGCGCCGCGACTCGATCAACACCACCGCCCGCTGCGGGCAGGCGATCGCGATCACCAGACCCGGAAAGCCGCCACCGCTGCCGAAATCGAGCCAATCCGATGTTTCACGTGGAACATGCTCGATCAGCTGAAGGCTGTCGGCGATGTGCCGTCGCCACGCCTCGTCCAGGCTGGAGCGCGCGACGAGGTTCTGCTGTTCGTTCTCGATCCGCAGCATCTCGACCAGATCGCCGAGCATCCGCATCCGGCCAGCGTCCAGATGCGCGGCGCAATAGGCCCGCGCCTCGGCCTCGCTGGCGATCATGCGGCGGTGGCAAGCGAGCGCCTGGCGTGGATCAGCAGCGCGGCGAGAGCGGCGGGCGTGACCCCCCGGACCCGGCCGGCCGCCGCCAGAGTCTCCGGCGCGGCGGCGGTCAGCCGTTCGACCATTTCGGTCGAGAGGCCGGGGACCTCACGATAGGGGAACCCCCGGCCCAGCGGCACCGCTTCGCTGGCGCGCAGGTCGCGCAATTCGTGGTCCTGCCGCGCCAGATAGGGCGCGTAGGCACAATCTTCTGCCATTTCGCTGGCAACCTCGCTGTCGCAATCGAGCGCCGGGTCGAGCCACGGGCGCAAGCCGGCAAGCGCCACCTGCTCGAACCGCAGCCACTCGGCGAGGCTTTGCCGCCCGGCATCATGCCGCACCGGCACGCCCGCATCGGCCAGCGCCGCCGCCGCCACCGGCCGTGCGAGCGCCACCTGCCAGCGCGCCCGCTCCTCCTCACGCGCGGCGAACCACGCTGCCCGCTCGGCGCCGACGCAGCCCGAGGCCAGCGCCAGCGGAGTCAGCCGGGTGGCGGCGTTGTTGGCGCGCAGGCGCAGCCGGTATTCGGCGCGTGCGGTGAGCATCCGATACGGCTCGGTCACGCCGTGCAGGGTCAGATCCTCGACCATCACCGCCAGATAGCTGTTGCTGCGCTCGATCGCCGGGGCCGGACGCCCGAGGAGCTGCGCAGCGGCGCACAGGCCGGCAAGCAGGCCCTGCGCGGCGGCCTCCTCGTAGCCGGTCGTGCCGTTGATCTGCCCCGCGCAATAGAGGCCGGGCAGCGCCTGCACCTGAAGATCGCCGCCGAGCGCGCGCGGGTCGATATGGTCGTATTCGACCGCATAGCCGGGCACCACCATCTCGGCCCGCTCCAGCCCCTCCATCGTGCGGAGCATGGCCAGCTGGACCTCGGCGGGTAGCGACGTGCTGATGCCGTTGGGGTAGACCAGCGGCGTGTCGAGCCCCTCGGGTTCGAGGAACACCTGATGGCCGTCGCGGTCGCCGAAGCGGTCGACCTTGTCTTCGATCGAGGGACAATAGCGTGGCCCCTGCGCTCCGATCGCACCGGAGAACAGCGGCGAGCGATGGAGATTGGCGCGGATCACCTCATGGCTGCGCGCATTGGTGCGGGTGATCGCGCAGGCGAGCTGCGGGTTGGCGCGCCGCCGGGTGAGGGGCGAAAGCGTCCAGGGATCGCGGTCGGAGGGCTGGACTGCCAGCCGCGCCCAGTTGATGGTGCGGCCATCGAGGCGGGGCGGGGTTCCGGTCTTGAGCCGCGCCATCGGCAGCGCCGCCTCGCGCAGCTGTGCGGCGAGGCGGGAGGCAGCGGGTTCGGCGATCCGCCCGCCGGTGACGCGCTCCTCCCCGCGGAACAATGTCCCGCCGAGGAAGGTCCCCGTGCACAGGATCACCGCCTGCGCGGCAATCCTGCCGCCG
Source organism: Porphyrobacter sp. (assembly GCA_014359685.1). Taxonomy (GTDB): domain Bacteria; phylum Pseudomonadota; class Alphaproteobacteria; order Sphingomonadales; family Sphingomonadaceae; genus Croceibacterium. The sequence goes on from JACIYY010000237.1 coordinate 7,426, forward strand.
CCGGCCAGTTCGATGCCGGTGACGCGGCCGCTCTCCACCACCAGCGCGGCGACCTCCCCCTCGATCAGCGTTAAAGCGGGTTCTGCCGCCAGCATCCGCTGGATGGCGGCGCGAAACAGGTTGCGGTCGGCCTGGACGCGCGGACCCCACACCGCGCTGCCCTTGGAGCGGTTGAGCATCCGGTAGTGGATTGCAGCTGCATCGGCCGCGCGGGCGATCAGCCCGTCGAAGGCATCGACCTCACGCACCAGATGCCCTTTGCCGAGCCCGCCAATGGCCGGGTTGCAGCTCATCGCGCCGATCATGGCAAGATCGAAGCTGACCAGAGCGGTGCGCGCACCCATCCGCGCGGCGGCGGCGGCCGCTTCGCAGCCGGCGTGCCCGCCGCCCACCACCACGATGTCGAAGAGGTTCATAACGCGGCTCATAATGCCCGCCGCCGCCAGGGTCAAAAGTGTTCCACGTGAAACATCACTTGCCGATACAGAAGCGCGCGAACAGGGCGTCGAGCACATCCTCGGTCCCGGCGCGTCCGGTGATCCGGTCGAAGGCTCCGCGCGCTTGGCGCAGGTGTTCGGCCACGATCAAGGAATCGCCCGCCGTTGCCGCTTCGCTCAGCGCCTGCGCTGCGAGGGCGACCCATTCCCTCTGGTGCGCCGAAAGGGCAGCCTGTCCGGGCCGGGGCATCGCTTGTGCCGCGTGATCGATCAGATCCTGGCGCAGCGCCTCCATCCCCTCCCCGGTCAAAGCCGAGACGACGCGGCGCGGGTTGCGCTTGACCGCACGGTCGGTTCGGTCGCAGCGGGCGTCAATCTCCCAGCAGCCCTGCGGCCCCTCGCCTTCCGGCCCCAGCCACAGGACGAGGTCGGCGCCGCCGATGGCAGTGCGGGCGCGGGCGATGCCGAGTTGCTCGACCGGATCGGCCGCTTCGTCGCGCAGGCCGGCCATGTCCACGAACAGGAACGGAATTCCGCCGAGCGCCACCGGCCGGGTCAGCACGTCGCGGGTGGTGCCCGCCAGCGGCGCGGTGATTGCGGCCTCGCTTTCGACCAAGGCGTTGAAAAGCGTCGACTTTCCAGCGTTCGGCGGGCCGGCTAGGGCGACCCGGAAGCCGTCGCGCAGCAATTCGGCCGAGGGGCTGGCGAGCGCCGCCTCGCATTCCCGCGCCAGCGCCGCGCAATCTTCCGCGAAGGCCGCCGGCAGCCCGGCAATCCCGTCCTCGTCATCGAAATCGAGCACTGCCTCGACTGAAGCGGACAGGGCAAGAAGGCGCCCAGCCCAAGCCTCGACCCGGCGCGACAAGGCCCCGCCCGCCATCTCCAATGCCGCCCGGCGCTGCCACTCGGTCTCCGCGGCGAGCAGGTCGGCGAGCCCCTCCGCTTCCGCCAGGTCGATGCGGCCATTGGCAAAAGCGCGGCGGGTGAATTCGCCCGGCTCCGCGCGGCGCAGACCGGGGCGGGCGGCCAGTGCCCGTTCCACCGCCGCGACCACCGCCCGCCCGCCATGGAGGTGGAGCTCGGCCAGATCCTCGCCCGTGACGGTCGCCGGGCCGGGAAACCACAGCACCAGCGCCCGGTCGAGCAGCGCGCCGCCGCTTGCGCGCAACGGGGCCAGCGTGGCCCGGCGGGAGGGCGGGAGGCGGCCAGCAAGGGCCGCCAGCGCGTCGCCGGCCTGCGGGCCGCTGATCCGGACGATGGCGATGGCGGCGGGCGGCGACCCGCTCGACAGCGCGAAGATGGTGTCCATACCGCCCGGCGGCGCGATCAGCCTCCGGACCCGCCGCCGTGCGATCCGTCGCCCGGGTCCAGCGTCTGGCGGGTGTTGTCGAGGAAGGTCTGGAACATCTTGAGGCCGAACTGGCCCATCGGCGCGAACTGCCGCACATAGGTTTCCAGCTGCTCGACGCTGGTGACGCCCTGCATCGCCCTGGTCACCTGATCGATATAGGCGTTGTTGACCCGCTCCACGTCCGGCAGGCCCATGAACCGGCGCGCCTCGTCGGGCGTGCAATCGACTTCCATGGTCACTTTCATCGCGGCATCTCTCGTTCCTGCGCACCGGGACCGGCCCGGCACAGTCCGGAAAGCAAGCGTGTCATTGAAATCGCACGAGTGCAAGGGCCCCGGTGGCGGCGGGGCGCCTGTCATGGCCCCCGCCGGCGCCATCGCCGCGCGACCCGTGCCCGCTCGCCACAAGGAAGGCGGGATCTACTGGTTCATCGTCGCGAAGAAATCGACGTTCGACTTGGAATCCTTCATCTTGTCGAGGAGGAATTCCATCGAATCGATGGTCCCCATCTGCATCAGGATCCGGCGCAGCACCCACATCTTCGAGAGCTGATCCTTGGGGACCAGAAGCTCTTCCTTGCGGGTGCCGGACTTGCCCACGTCGAGCGCGGGGAAGATGCGCTTGTCGGCGACCTTGCGGTCGAGCACGATCTCCGAATTGCCGGTGCCCTTGAACTCCTCGAAGATCACCTCGTCCATCCGGCTGCCGGTGTCGATCAGGGCGGTGGCGATGATCGACAGCGATCCCCCCTCCTCGATATTGCGCGCCGCGCCGAAGAACCGCTTGGGCCGTTGCAGCGCATTGGCATCGACACCGCCGGTCAGCACCTTGCCCGAGGACGGGACCACGGTGTTGTAGGCCCGGCCGAGGCGGGTGATCGAATCGAGCAGGATGACCACGTCGCGCTTGTGTTCGACCAGCCGCTTGGCCTTTTCGATCACCATCTCGGCCACCTGGACGTGGCGGCTGGCGGGCTCGTCGAAGGTCGAGGAGATGACCTCGCCCTTCACCGAACGCTGCATGTCGGTGACCTCCTCGGGCCGCTCGTCGACCAGCAGCACGATCAGGAACACTTCGGGATGGTTGTCGGTGATCGCCTTGGCCATGTTCTGCAGCAGCACCGTCTTGCCGGTGCGCGGCGGGGCGACGATCAGCGCGCGCTGGCCCTTGCCCTGCGGGCTGATCAGGTCGATCACCCGCGCCGACTTGTCCTTGACCGTGGGATCGACCGTATCGAGCACCAGCCGCTCTTCGGGATAGAGCGGGGTCAGATTGTCGAAATTGGTGCGGTGGCGCACCGCGTCGGGATCGTCGTAATTGACCTTGAGGAGCTTGGTCAGGGCAAAATAGCGCTCCCCGTCGCGGGGTGCGCGAATCTCGCCTTCCACCGTGTCGCCGGTGCGCAGGCCCATCTTGCGGACCTGGTTGGGCGAGACGTAGATGTCGTCGGGTCCGGCCAGATAATTGGCCTCCGGGCTGCGCAGGAAGCCGAAGCCGTCCTGAAGCACCTCGATTGTGCCGATGCCGAGAATCTCCTCGCCCTCTTCCGCGACCTCTTTCAGGATCGCGAACATCAGGTCCTGGCGGCGCATGGTGGAGGCGCCCTCGACGCCCAGCTCCTCGGCCATCGAGACCAGCTCGGCCGGGGTGCGTTTCTTGAGTTCCTTGAGATGCATGGATGACGTCCGGTGGGGCCCGCCGGGTGGGGCCGGATGGAGGAGCCGGTGGGTCGATGGGCTTGGGGAAAGCAGACCCGGCCGCGCGAATGGCGACCTGTGCCGGTTAGGCCGCTGAAATATGGCCTGCGGGCGCCCGCGTCAATTGACGATTTTCGTCGCCCGGAAAACAGACCGTGCTGGCCGGCATCCGGCACGGGCCGGTCAGAACGGCTTGACCACCACCAGCACCACGATCAGCGCCGCCGCCACGCCCGGCACCTCGTTCAGCAGGCGCAGGGTCCGCCCGGCCAGCGGCCGTTCGCCGCGCGCCAGCTTCCTCGCATAGCCGGCCAGATAGCCGTGATACCCGCTCAGCACCAGCACCAGCAGCAGCTTGGCGTGCAGCCATCCCTGGGTGAAGGCCCCGGTCGAGACCGCCAGCGCGAGGCCCAGCAGCCACACCACGATCATCGACGGGTTGAGGATGATCCGCAGCAGCTTGCGCTCGCGATCGACCCACAGCGCCTGGTCGGGCGAATCGGGGGCACTTTCCTGATGATAGACGAACAGCCGCGGCAGCATGAACAGGCCCGCCATCCAGAAGATGACGAAGATGACGTGGCCGGCCTTCAGCCAGTAATAGGTCATCGCCAGCACATCCTGCATGATCGCCTACCTACCGCCGCGCGGGCGGCGAGTCATCCCCCGCGCCCGTCCTCAGCCCGCACGGCTGCCAGCAGGCGATCGACATGGCCGATCGGCGTGTCCTTGTCGATCCCGTGGCCGAGGTTGAAAATATGCGGCCGGTCGGCGAAGGCCGCGCGGATCGCCCGCACCGCCGGCTCCAGCGCCGCGCTGCCCGATAGCAGCAGCATCGGGTCGAGATTGCCCTGCACGGGCATTCCGGCCGGCAGCGCCGCGGCCGCCCACAGCGGGTCGATCGTCTCGTCGAGCAATCATATTCTTATGCTAGTTTTTGTCAAGCTTGACCAAGTTAAGCCGGAGAGCTGATTGGGAGTTGCATAAGTTTTGTAGC
>JACIYY010000238.1 GCA_014359685.1 Porphyrobacter sp.
ATTCTCGCCCGGCCATACGCTCGCCTCGATCACCTATGTCACGGACGAGGCTGCCTTCGTTCATGACACACTGATGATGCCCGATATGGGCACATCGCGCGCCGACTTTCCGGGCGGCAGCTCAGCGGCGCTCTACGAGAGCATCCAGCGCATCCTGGCCCTGCCCGAAGAGACCCCGCTGTTCGTCGGCCACGACTATCAAAAGGACGATCGCGACGTGCAGTGCCGCGCGACCGTTGCGAAGCACAAGGCGCACAACACGCATGTCCGCAACAAGCGGAGCAAGGCGGAGTTCATCAAACTGCGCGATGCGCGTGATGCGACGTTGCCACTTCCCAAATTGATGCTCGCGGCGCTGCAGGTGAACATCCGTGGTGGACGGCTTCCGGAACCGGAATCGTGCGGCCGGTCTTTTCTCAAGATTCCGCTCAACTACTTTCAGCCACCGGTGAGCGGGGCCGCATGAGGCACGCTCGGCAGGAACGCAGCCGACACAGTGCATCCTCGACCTCGCCGTTCAAGCCGTTGCGTCACGAACCGGACCCGTGCCTCGCCAATCTGTCGCGGCCGGCGGACGCGACCCCAATGGATCAGCCAGCGATCTTCCTCGCTCGCGCGAAGGCGCTCAGAAGATCGTCTTTGCTCAGGCGGCCGTGGGCGAGCAGATTGCCCATGAGGAAGGCTGGCGTACCACTGATTCTCAAGGCATAGGCCAGTTCGTCGTCGCGCTGCAGGCGTTGTTGGAAGGCCGCGCGGCGACGTTCCAGATCGTCCGCGACCTGCGCCCAATCCGCGCCAATTTCTTCCACGATCGCGCGCAGCACTGTCTCATTCAGCGCCTGCCGCACAGCCATGACACGGTGGTGATACGCGGCATAATGCCCTTGGCTGACCACCGCCAAGCCGATCAGGGCGGCGCGCTCCGCCACAGGACCAAAGAAGGCCAGATCCCGGTATTCGATCCGCACGTCCCCATCGCTGCGCACGGCAGCCGCGAGATCGGGTGCCATGATCTTGCAGACGGGGCACAAGAAGTCATTGAACGCGACCAGGGTGAGTGATCCCTGCGGATTGCCGGCGGAGCGCCCCGTCCGCTCGGCAATGGCGGCGCGAGCCCTGCCGTTGGACGACACATCGCGCCCGACCGGTGTGGTTTCCCGCAGCACCCGGCTTACCACAAAGCCGGCACCGGCAACGCCGGCAACGATGACCATGTCTCGACGCGTGAAGTCACGCCGGACAGGGCCGGTCTCGCTTGGCGGTGGGCCGGGTGGCGGGCTGCTGCGAACCGCCATCACCCGCACCGCACGCGATCCAGCGGAAAGCGCAGCATGCAGGCGAACCCGCTGGCACCGCGTCGAAACTCCAGCACACCGCCCGCCGGTGTGATCGCGGCATCGACGATGGACAGGCCCAGCCCCGTTCCGCCGGAGGTGACGCCGCGTCCCCGTTCGAAGCGACGCCGTATGCGCGCCATGTCCTCCTCCGCGATACCCTCGCCGCCATCCACCACGCTCAGCACGAAATCCTCACCGAGCGCACATTCGATCCGCACCGGCCCCCGCCCGCCATGCTGCAGCGCGTTCGCGACCAGATTGCCCAGCGCCAGAACCAGCGCCTCCCGGTCGATGGCGATGGCGACATCGTGGCGCGCGCAGCAGGTCTGGATCGGCCGCGCCGACGCTGCGGCGAGCGAGCCATACTCGCGTTCGACCTCCGCCACTGCGTCCGACAACGAGGCAAAGCGGGCAGGGTTCGGCTCGCTCTCGCGCCCTTCCTGCCGGGCCAGTTCGAGCAGCTGGCGCACCAGCCGGCTGGTCCGGTCGACCGAGCTTTCGATCCGTTCCAGCGCATTGTGGCGCATGGCCGGGTCGGTCGCCCGGCGGGCAACCTCGGCCTGAGTCTTGAGGCCTGCCAGCGGTGTCTGCAATTCATGCGCCGCATTGGCGACGAAATCACGCTCTGCCCGCCTCGCTCGGTCCAGCCGGGCGAACAGCGCATCCATCGCCCGGACCAGCGGAGCAAGTTCCTCCGGCACCGGCTGGACGGCGAGCGGTTCCAGGCTGCCGGGCGAACGCGCGTCCAGCGCCCGCGTGATGCGGGCCAGAGGCGCCAGACCGCCGCGCACGCCGAGCCACAGCAGGAGGGCGAGAGCCGCGACGCCAACAGCGGCAGGCAGCAGCAACCCCAGCATCAGGTCCCGCACCAGATTTCGGCGGACCTCCAGATTGTCGCCCACCATCACGCGGATGCCGCGCACCAGATCGACATGGGTATAGACACGCCACCACTGCCCACCCACCTCCCGTTCCGAGAAGCCTTGTGCGCCGCTCGCCAACGGCCTGCCCGGCGCACCGGCCGATTGCCCCACCAGCGCACCGTCGAGCGACCAGATCTGGCAGGACAATTGGCGGGAATACGGCCCCGGCTCCGGCTGCCGCGCCGCCCCGTTCGCCCCAACGTCCAGCGCCGCAACCATGCGGGCGGCCTCCACCAGCCGGCGGTCGAGCACCCGCTCCACCTCCGCCCGGGTAGAGAAGGCCGTCCAGGCGGCCGCTCCTGCCCACACCAGCATGGTCACGCCCGCGACCAGAGCGAAAAGGCGCAAGCGAAGCGATCTCATGACGCGGCCATGCGATAGCCTTCGCCGCGGACCGTTTCGATCCGCTCGCGCCCCAGCTTGGCGCGCAGCTTGTGGATGTGCACCTCTACCGCGTTGCTCTCGATCTCTTCCTGCCAACCATAGATCCGGTCTTCCAGCTGGCTGCGCGACAACACACGCCCGGGCTGTTCGGCAAGCGCGTGAAGAATGGCGAATTCGCGCCGCGATACGGCGATCTCCGCCCCGTTCAGCGCAACGCTGCGGCGCGCTTCGCTGATGGTCAAGGCACCGAGCGTCAGGTCCCCGCTCGCGCGGCCGCTGGCCCGTCGCAGGATGGCGCGCAGCCGCGCCGCCAGTTCGCTGAGGTCGAACGGCTTGCCAAGGTAATCGTCCGCCCCGCGGTCCAACCCGTCGACCCGGTCGCTGATCAGGTTGCGCGCGGTCAGCAGCAGCACCGGGGTGGTCGAACCGGCCCGCCGCCATTCGGCCAGCAGGTCGAGGCCCGAGCCGTCGGGCAGGCCGATATCGAGCACGATTCCGGCATGATCGCCTGTGGCGACGGCACGCGCCTCCGCCAGCGTCGCAACCGGATCGACGTCGAAACCGTCGAGGCCCAGCCCCGCCACGATGCCGTCGCGCAGCACCTCGTCGTCCTCCACCAGCAGGATCCGCATTGCCGCTCCTTTCCCGCGCCACCTTATCGCGGCCTTAAGCCCGGCCCTAAGCCTGCCTTAAGATTGGCGGGAGAGGAGCGCGCGCAATGGATGGCATTCTGCAGATCGGCCCTCTGGCCCTGGCGGCTGACCGCGCCATCGCGGTGGCGGCAATCTGGGCGTTCATGGCCATCGCAGCGCTTCTCGCCACGCGCCTCGACAGCCGCGCCTCGCGCGCGGGCTGGGTCGCGCTCCTGGCCGGTGTGGTGGCGGCGCGGATCGGCTACGTCGTGGGCAATCTCGATGCCTTCATGGTCGATCCGTGGAGCATGCTCGCGATCTGGCAGGGCGGCTTTTCGCTCCTGCCGGGCCTCCTGACGGCAGCCTTTGCGATCGCCATCATGCTGGGGCGCAAGCCGGCCGGGATCGCGATGCTGGGCACGCTGGCGGCACTGGCGCTGATCCATGCCGGCATGGCGAGCTGGCTGGAGCCCGATCCCCGCCCGATGCCGCAGCTCGCGCTTGCCGACCTTCACGGCGCAGAGACCACGCTTGGCGCGGCGGGGCAGCCGATGGTGATCAATCTGTGGGCCACATGGTGCCCACCCTGCCGCCGCGAAATGCCGATGCTGATCGACGTCGCGCGGACCTCCGATCTTCCTGTGCTGCTTGCCAATCAGGGCGAGGATCGCTCGACAATCCGCGCCTTCCTGCGTCGGGAAGGGCTGCCCGCCGGCTCGATCCTCACCGACCCTGAGGGCAGACTGGCACGCGCCATCGCCTCGTCCGCTTTGCCCACCACGCTGTTCGTCAACGCGGCTGGCGAGATCGTCGCTGTGCACACCGGCGAGATCTCCCGCGCCGCGCTGACCTCCGCCATTCGCGACCTGCAAAGGACCCCTTGAGATGACAAAACTTCCGATCCTCGCCGGCATCGGCATGGCCGTGCTGCTGGCTGGCGGACTGGCCTTGTGGAGCGGTGAAAGCGATCCGGCCGTGGCCCAGACCTCCTCCGGCGAGACGCCCGAGCAGGAGGCCCTGCGCGCCCGGGCCGCGATCCAGAACGATCCCGTTGCGCCGAGCGTCGCGCCGCAGGGGCATGACGTGACCGTGGTGGTGTTCGCCGATTACCAGTGCCCGTTCTGCCGCAAGCTGCACCCCGCGCTCGAAGCGCTGCTGGACCAGGACCCGAAGGTCAAGCTGGTCTATCGCGACTGGCCGGTCTTCGGCCCGGCCTCGGAAGAGGCCGCGCGCGCGGCCATCGCCGCTACCTGGCAGGGCAGGCACGCCGAATTCAACGACGCGCTGATGACGATGACCGGCCGGGTCAGTTCGCAGAGCATCCGCACTGCCGCCGACAGGGCCGGGGTCGACTGGGCGCGATTGCAGGCCGACCTCGCCGCGCACGCGGACGAAATCGACGGGGCGCTGCGTCGCAACGCCCAATATGCCGCAATGCTGGGCATCCAGGGAACGCCGGCGCTGCTGGTCGGTCCCTACCTGATCCCCGGGGCCATTGACGAGGCCGGTCTGCGAGAGGCGATTTCGCTTGCGCGCAGCGATCCCGAAGGGACGAGCGCGCAGTGACCGCCCGACCGCACGCGTCGTCGGCCGGGGCGTCCCCGAGCCGCCTGGCTGGCGCCATCATGCTCTTGCTGGCGGCGCTGCTGGCGATGATGCCCGGCCCTGCCGCCGCGCAGAGCGGGGCGCATATCGAGGCATCGATCCATGCCGAAAGCGCCGTGCCGCGGCCGGGCGCGACGACCCGCATCGCCATCCGCATGGCCCCCGAAGCCGGCTGGCACGGCTATTGGAGCAATCCCGGCGACAGCGGCCTGCCGGCGGACGCGCGCTGGACCCTGCCCGAAGGAGTCACGATCAGCGCCCTGCGCCATCCCGCGCCTGCTCTGCTCGAACTCGCAGGGCTCGCCAGCTATGTCCACCAAGGCGCCTATACGCTGCTGGCCGAGCTCACGCTGCCGCCGGGGATCGCGCCGGGCACCGCCTTACCGCTGCGCGCCGATATGTCGTGGCTGGCCTGTTCCGACACGCTGTGCGTGCCCGAACGCGCCACTCTCACGCTGCGGCTGACCGCAGGTGACGGCAGCCCCGACCCGGCAAGCGCCAGCCTGATCGATGCCGCCCTTTCCGCCCTGCCCCAAGCGGGCGCAGGAACGGTCGAGGTGGCGCGCGACGGCGCCAACTGGCGCTTCGTGATCACCGGGGCGGGCGATATCGCCGCCCCGTCCGCCCATCTGTTTCCCACCGAAGAGGGCTGGTTCACCGCTTCTGCCCCCCAGCGCATCGCGCGCGCCGATGGCGGCTGGCAGGTGACGGTTGCGGCAGCAGACAGTGCAGCGCCCGGCCCGTTCCGTGGCATCCTTGCCGATGGCCGCCACAGCTATGCCCTTGCCACCGATGGCCTCCCCCCGGCCATCGCAGTGGCCGATGCCGAGGCGCCCCCATCGCCTGCGGCAAACTCCTCCGCAGCGGCCGGCACCCTGGCCGCTGCGGAGCCTCTAGCGCCAGAGCCACCCTCATCGGCCGCACCCTCATCCGCCGCGGCCTTCGAACCGGGCGCATTGTGGATCGCGCTCGCAGGTGCAGTCGTCGGCGGATTGCTGCTGAACCTGATGCCCTGCGTCTTTCCGATCCTCTCGCTCAAGGCGCTGAGCCTGGCCCGATCCGGCAGCGACAACCGCACGGCACGGGTCGAAGGGGTAGCCTATTTCGCAGGCAGCGTGATCACCACCACCGCGCTCGGCGCCACATTGCTGGCGGCCCGCGCGCTGGGGCACGATGTCGGCTGGTCGTTCCAGCTCCAGGATCCGCGCATCATCCTGCTGCTGATGCTGCTATCTGTTGGCATTGCGCTCAACCTGGCGGGCCTGTTCGAAGTGCGCGGGC
>JACIYY010000239.1 GCA_014359685.1 Porphyrobacter sp.
TACATCGCTGGGCTGGTGTGGCCGGTGGCGATCCTCTTCGCCGGCATCCTGGTGGTGACCGGGCCGACGGTGGTTCTGCCCTTGCTGCGCCAGTCCTCGGTCCAGCCCCGGCCGGCAGCGATCCTGAAATGGGAAGCGATCGTCAACGATCCGGTCGGTGCGCTGTGCGCGGTGGTGGCCTACGAATATTTCCGCCTCTCCAGCGCCGGCGCGACGATGGTCGAGGTTGTGCCCCCGCTGCTGATCGCCGCGGCGCTCTCGGGCCTGATCGGCTACGCTGCCGCCCGGGCCATCGCCTGGAGCTTTCCGCGCGGGCTGGTGCCCGAATATCTGAAGGCCCCGGTGCTGCTGGTGACGGTGGTCGGAGTGTTCGTCGGCTGCAACCTGATCGAGCACGAGGCCGGCCTGCTGGCGGTGACCGTGATGGGCATCGCGCTCGCCAACATGCACGTCGCCTCGCTGCGATCGATCCATCCGTTCAAGCAGAACATCGCCGTGCTGCTGGTGTCGGGCATCTTCATCATCTTGGCGGCATCGCTGGATGTGGCGGAATTCCGCAATTTCGAATGGCGCTTCGGCCTGTTTCTGCTGGCGCTGCTGTTCCTGGTCCGCCCGGCGACCATCCTCATCAGCCTGCTGGGCAGCGACCTGCCATGGAACGAACGGCTGTTCCTGGCCTGGATCGCGCCGCGCGGCATCGTGCTGGTGGCGATCTCCGGCCTGTTCGCGCTGCGCCTGAACGAGCTGGGCTACGCCGACGGCTCGATCCTGATCGGCCTCAGCTTCGCGGTGGTGGTGGCGACCATCGTCGCGCACGGCTTCACCATCAACCTGGTCGCCCGCTGGCTGAAGGTGAAGGGCGTGACCCGGCCCGGCCTGCTGATCGTCGGCGCCAATCCGTGGACCATCGAGCTCGCCAAGCAGCTCCACGAGCTGAAGACTCCGGTGCTGCTGGCCGATTCCAGCTGGAGCCGGCTGAAGCCCGCGCGCGCAGCCGGTTTGCCGACCTATCACGGCGAGATCCTGAACGAGGCGACCGAGCATCATCTCGACCTGACCCCGTTCCAGATCCTCGTCGCGGCGACCGATAACGAGGCCTACAACACCCTCGTCTGCTCCGAATTCGCGCCGCAGCTCGGAGCCGACCGGGTCTATCAGCTGGGCCAGAGCGACGAGGTCGACGACCACCGCTCGCTGCCGGCGGCGCTGCGCGGACGCGCGCTGTTCACCAGCGGCCTGGGCGTCGATGACGTGCAGCGGCGCCAGCAGGAAGGATGGGTGTTCCGCCGCACCCGGTTGTCCGAGCAGTTCGACATCGAGGATGCCAGGGGAACGCTGCCCGAAGCGGCCAACATGCTGCTGCTGGTGCGGCCCGGCGGGGCGATGCACTTCTTCACCCACGCTTCTGCCCCCACGCCGCAGCCCGGCGATACGGTGATCTCGTTCGCCCCGCCACGGGCCAGGACGCCCGAGGAGGCGGCCGCCCGCAAGGGCAGGGGCCGGGGCAAGACCGCCCCGCCCGGCCAGCCGGCGAGCGCCTGACAAGACCGGAGGATGACCATGACCGAGCGCCGCCCCGCAATGCCCGTTCTCCTCGCCGCCGCCGTGCTGGCGGTGCCTGGCTGTCGCGGCCCCGACACCGACCCGCCGGCACAAACCGGGGCGGGCGCCGCCGCCGATCCTGCCGCTACCCCGACCGAGCAACCGGTCGCCTCGATCATCCGTCCCGAGGTGGTGCCCGATCCGGTGGTCGTTCTTCCACCCGAACCGCTGCGGCTGACAGTGACCTTCCCCGAAGGCAGCGCCCTGACCGAGGATGCGAAGCGTCGGCTTGCCGCGATGATGGAGTCCGACGCGGTCGCCGAAGGGTGGCCGATCGTGCTGCGCGGCCATTCAGATGCCGCCGGCAGCGACGCCGCCAACCTGCGCGTCTCGCGCCGCCGGGCGGAGGCGGTGGCCGAGTGGCTGGTCGACAAGGGGATCGAGCGCGATCGCATCCACATCCTGGCGTTCGGCGAGCAGAACCCGGTCGCCCCCAATGCCCGCCCCGACGCCACCCCCGACGAAGCGGGCCGCGCCCGCAACCGCCGGGTCGAGATTCTCGTCGCCCCCGGCGGAACGCCGCCGGCCGAGCAGGAGAGCGTGGTCGAGGAGATCGCCGAGGATGTCGGCGGCCCGGCCAGCAGCGAGGCCACCGACAGCGCCCCGGCCCGCTGACCCGCAGCCGGCTTGACGCGGGGGTGGCGGCGGTGGCAATTGCGCCGGGTATGCGGGTATAGCTTAGTGGTAAAGCTCCAGCCTTCCAAGCTGGCTATGCGGGTTCGATTCCCGCTACCCGCTCCACCGCCGGGCGCGGCGAACCCATCGGCGCTTGGAGACCTGGCCGGCTGGCTCTAAGCCCCTGTTGAACACAGGGGATGGCAATGCGGCTTGGCTGGGATGAAATCAGGCGGCGCGCGAAGGCGTTCAGCGAGGAATGGAAGGACGCCCGTTACGAAAAGGGCGATACGCAAACCTTCTACAACGAGTTCTTCGAGATCTTCGGAATCCGGCGCAAGCAGGTGGCGGTCTATGAGCAGCGGGTGAAGCTGCTGTCCAACCGTCACGGCTTTATCGACCTGTTCTGGCCGGGAACGCTGCTGGTCGAGCAGAAGAGCGGTCGTCTCGATCTGGGCAAGGCGCAAGGACAGGCGCTCGACTATGTCGAAGGCATCCACCCGACGCTGCAACCGCGTTGGGTGCTGACCTGCGATTTCCAGAACTGGGTGCTGCTGGACCTCGAAACCGGCGCTCAACTCACCTTCCCGCTGGCGGACCTGCACAAGCACATCACCGCCTTCGATTTCATGCTCGGCCGCAAGGTCAGCTTCGAGACGCAGGCGGGCGTCACGATCAAGGCGGCGGAGCTGATGGGCAAGCTCCACGATGCGCTGGAGGAATCCGGCTATGTCGGGCACGATCTGGAGCAATTGCTGGTCCGGCTGCTGTTCTGCCTGTTCGCCGACGACACCGGCATCTTCCAGCCGAAGGACATCTTCCTCCAGCTTGTCGAGAACGATACCCGCCCCGATGGCAGCGACACGGGCCGGGTGCTGAACGATCTGTTCGACGTGCTCGATACGCCCGAGGATGCCCGCCAGAGCACCCTGCAGGGCGAGCTGAACGCCTTCCCCTATGTCAACGGCCGCCTGTTCGCCGGACGGCTGCGCACGCCCCATTTCACCGCCGCGATGCGCGAGCACTTGCTGGACGCGGCGCGGCATGACTGGTCGGGGGTGTCCCCGGCGATCTTCGGTTCGCTGTTCCAGTCGGTGATGGACGCCAAAGAGCGGCGGGCCAAGGGCGCGCACTACACCTCCGAAGAGAATATCATGAAGGTCATCGGCCCGCTGTTCCTGGACGATCTGAAGGCCGAACTGGCGGGCATCGTGGCGCGCAAGACGGGGCGCGACAAGGCGCTGGCGGAGTTTCAGCACAAGCTCACCCGGCTGACCTTTTTCGATCCGGCCTGCGGCTGCGGCAACTTCCTGGTCATCGCCTATCGCGAAATCCGCCGGCTGGAGCTGCAGGCGCTGCGCGCGCAATATGGCGGGCAGCAGATCGACGCGGCCTTGCTGGCCCGCGTGACGGTCGATCAATTCCATGGCATCGAGCTGGAGGAATTTCCCGCCCGCATCGCCGAGGTGGCGATGTGGATGATGGACCACATCGCCAATAACGAGATCAACGAGGCGTTCCGGCTCAACTACGCCCGCATCCCGCTGAAGGATTCGGCGCACATCCTTCCCGGCGATGCGCTGGAGGTGGATTGGGGGGAGCTTCTGCCCCCGGAGCGGTGCAGCTACATCATGGGCAACCCGCCTTTCATCGGACACCAGTGGCGCACGCCTGAACAGCAGGCCGGGATGCATCGTGTTTGGGGGCGGAGCGGGCAAGTAAACCGGCTTGACTACGTTACGGCCTGGTTCAAGAAAGCGCTTAATTACAGTACGACGAACCATAGTATTCGTATCGCTTTTGTGGCTACGAATTCAATCACACAAGGCGAGCAAGCTGGTATACTCTGGCCGATTCTTTTGCGGTCTGGTTTTGAGATCAACTTTGCGCATCGCACGTTTGTCTGGGCAAATGAAGCTAGCGGCAATGCTGCGGTTCATGTGGTGATTATAGGGTTGGCACACGGGAAGGCGCAGAAGCCGGTTATCTTCGACTATACGAACCCTCGCGGCGACTGTTTCGCAGTCTCCGTCAGCCGTATCAACGGATACCTAATCGACGGCCCGTTCATAACTCTTCCAGCTCGCACCACCGCCCCCGCAGGTTTGCCCAAGATGCTCAAGGGAAGTCAACCGACCGATGGTGCAAGGCTCAAAGGGCCAGACGGGAAGTATGTGACAACGAGCAACCTCATTCTCGATGCCAGGGAGCGGAGCCGCGCGCTTGCGCGTGATCCTTCGATCGCAAAGTGGCTCAAGCCATATGTTGGAGGCGACGAACTCATCTCCGGTGATTGGCGTTGGTGCCTTTGGATCAAGGACGCTTCACCCAAGGAACTCCGGGCATCAGCGGAGATCAAAGAGCGGCTGGAGCGTGTGCGG
>JACIYY010000024.1 GCA_014359685.1 Porphyrobacter sp.
CTGATGTGGCTGGACGAATACCGGTTCGACGGGCTGCGCTTCGATGCGGTCCATGCCATCGCCGACGATGATTTCCTCGACGCGATGGCGCGCGAGATCAGGGCCGCACTGCCTGGCCGCGCGATCCATCTGGTGCTGGAGAACGAGGGCAACGATCCCGACCGCCTCGCCCCCGGCCTCTATTCCGCGCAGTGGAACGATGATTTCCACAATGCCCTGCACGTCCTGCTGACCGGCGAGGACGAGGGCTATTACGCGGCGTTCGCCGATGATCCCACCGCGCGGCTCGCCCGCTGCCTCGCCGAAGGCTTTGCCTATCAGGGCGAGATGGCGGCTGAGCATCCGCGCGGCAAGCCGAGCGGCCATCTGCCGCCGACCGCCTTCGTCTCGTTCCTGCAGAACCACGACCAGGTCGGCAACCGCGCGCTGGGGGAGCGGCTGATCCTGCTGGCCGACCATGCCAAGCTGCGCGCCGCGACCGCGCTGCTGCTGCTGTGCCCGCAGATCCCGCTGCTGTTCATGGGGGAGGAGACGGGCAGCCGCTCGCCCTTCCTGTTCTTCACCGATTTCCATGACCAGCTGGCGGACGCGGTGCGCGAGGGGCGGCGCCGTGAATTCGCCCGCTTCTCCGCCTTCGCCGACCCTGAGGTGCGCGAGCATATCCCCGACCCGAACGCGCCCGAGACCTTCGCCCGATCGGTGCCTGAACCCGGTCCCAATGCGGCCGAGTGGGGCGGCCTCTACGCCGATCTGCTGGCGGTCCGCCGCAAGGAGCTGGTCCCGTATCTGGCCGGTGCCCGCAACCTTGGCGCCGAGGTGCTGGGGGAGGGGGCGGTATCCGCGGCGTGGCGGTTGGGCGACGGAGCGACGCTGGGCATCGCGATCAATCTCGGCGACCGGGCGGTGGCGTTCCCCGATCTGGAAGGCGTGCTGCTGTTCGACCTTGGTGAACGCGGCGCGCCCGGCAGCTTCACCGCATGGCTGGCACGATGAGGGCCGGGATAAGTTCGCTCGACCTGCTGGCTACGACGGTGGGCCTGCAACGCGACTGGTCCGATGCCGAGGGCAGGCCCCAGCGCGTCGCCGATGACCATCTGCGGCGGGTGCTGGCCGCGCTCGGCTATCCGGCCGCCGGGGAGGCGGAGGCAGCGGCCAGCCTGGCGCGGGCGCTGGAGGAGGCACGCACCGCCAGTTTCCACTCGATCGACCTCGGCGACGACCTGATCCTGCCCGCGGATGGCGCCGGCGAACCGAAGGCCGAGATCGCGCTGGAAGACGGCACCGTGCAGGCCCTGCCGCTCACGCGCGAGGGCGAGAGCTGGCGCATCGCCACTGCCGGGATCGCCGCGACCGGCTATCACACGCTCACCATCGGGGCGCGCAGCCTGACGCTGGCGATCGCGCCCAAACGCTGCTTCGCCATCGCCGATGCGGCACCGGGGCGGCGGCTGTGGGGCGCGGCGGTGCAGGTCCCCTCGCTGCGCGACGAGGCGGCCGAGACCGGATATGGCGGCTTCGGCACGCTGGCCGATGCGGCGCGCGCGCTCGCCGCGACCGGCGCGGACGCGGTGGCGATCAGCCCGGCCCATGCGCTGTTCCCCGCCGATGTGACCCGCTTCAGCCCCTATGCGCCATCGAGCCGCCTGTTCCTCAACATCCTGTTCGCCGATCCCCGGCTGATCGGGGCCGAGCCGGCGGCGGGCGAGGCGGGGGCGCTGATCGACTGGGCGGCCGCGATCCCCGCGCAGATGGCCGCCCTGCGCGCGGCCTTCGCCGGCCGCAGCGATGCGGCGCGCCAGCAGGTCGCCGAATATCGCCGCGCGGCCGGGGCGGAGCTGGAGCATCATGCGGTGTTCGACGCGCTGCACGCGCATTTCTTCGCCACCGGGGCGCGCGGCTGGCAAGGCTGGCCGGCCGAATATCACGACCCGGAGGGCGCGGCCGTGCGCCGCTTCGCCGCCGGCCATCCGGAGGAGGTCGAGTTCTTCGCCTTCGCGCAGTGGCTCGCCAAGGCCAGCCTCGACGCGGCGCAGCAGGCCGCGACCCAAGCGGGCATGGCGGTCGGCCTGATCTCCGACCTGGCGGTGGGAATGGACAGCGGCGGCAGTCATGCCTGGAGCCGGCCGGACGACCTGCTGACCGGCCTTTCCATCGGGGCGCCGCCCGATCCGCTGGGGCCGCGCGGACAGGATTGGGGGATCACCGGCTTTGCCCCGCTGGCGCTGCGCCGCACCGGCTTTGCCGGCTTCATCGGCACGCTCCGCGCCGCGCTCGACCATGCCGGCGGCATCCGCATCGACCATATCCTCGGCCTCTCGCGGTTGTGGGTCATTCCCCACGGCGCGGCTTCGGCCGAAGGCGCCTATCTGACCTATCCGCTCGAGGACATGCTGCGGATCCTCGCCATCGAGAGCACCCGCGCCCGCGCGATCGTCATCGGCGAGGATCTCGGCACCGTGCCCGAGGGGCTGCGCCCGAAGCTTGCGGCGCGCGCGGTGGCAGGCATGAATGTGCTGTGGTTCGAGCGGGACGGGGACGGCGCTTTCGTCCCGCCGTCCAGGTGGCGCGCCGCTTCGGTGGCGATGAGCGGAACGCACGACCTGCCGACCGTCGCGGGATGGTGGCGCGGACGCGACATCGACTGGGCGTGGCGGCTCGGCCGGTCGGGCGCGGCCAGCGAGGACGACGACCGCCGTCACCGGCAGGAGGAACGCGGCCTGCTGTGGGAGGCCTTCCGCCAGTCTGGCGCGGCCGAGGGTGAGCAGCCCGCCGAGCACGATGTCTGGCCGGTGCTGGAGGCTGCGGCCGCCCATATCGGCGTCACCCCGTGCGATCTGGCGATCCTGCCGCTCGAGGACCTGCTCGGCCTCGACGAGCAGCCCAACCTGCCGGGCACGATGGACGAACACCCCAACTGGCGCCGGCGGATGCCCGCGCCGCTATCCGAATGCCTGTCCCGGCCGGAGGTCGCCCGCCGTGCCGCCCGTATCGGCCGCGCGCGGCGATGACCGCGTCCGCTCCGGCGCAGCGATGAAAGCCCGACCATGACCCCGCGCGCCACCTATCGTCTGCAGTTCCATCGCGACTTCACCTTCGCCGATGCCACCGCAATCGTTCCCTATCTCGCCGATCTGGGCATCAGCCACATCTACGCCTCGCCGATCACCACCGCCCGCTCCGGCTCCACCCACGGCTACGACGTGGTCGACCCGACGCGCGTCAATCCCGAGCTCGGCGGCGAGGACGGGCTGCGCACGCTGGTCGCGGCGCTGCGGGCGCGCGACATGGGCCTCGTCATCGACATCGTCCCCAACCACATGGGCGTCGGCGGCGGCGAGAACGCATGGTGGAACGACGTGCTGGCGCATGGCCAGGCCAGCCCCTACGCCCGCTTCTTCGACATCGACTGGAGCGCCAAGCCGCTGCTGCCGATCCTTGGCGCGCGGCTGGAGGATGTGCTGGCCGCCGGCGACATCGCCATCGTCCGGCGCGATGGCGAGCCGCGCCTGTCGGTCTATGGCGAGCACGAGCTGCCGATCCGGCCGGAGGACCGCGACAATCTGCCCGCCGATGGCGACCGCGAGGGCCTCGCCGCGCTGCTCGACCGGCAGCATTACCAGCTCGGCTGGTGGCGCACCGCCGATGACGAGCTGAACTGGCGCCGCTTCTTCACCATCAGCGAGCTGGCCGGGCTGCGGCAGGAAGACCCCGACGTGTTCGAGGCGACCCATGCGCTGGTGTTCCGCCTCTATGGTGAGGGGCTGATCGACGGGGTGCGGATCGATCATGTCGACGGCCTCGCCGATCCGGGTGCCTATTGCCGCACCCTGCGCGCCCGCCTCGAGGCGATTTCCCGCCCGGCCGATGCGCCCGCCGGCCCGGCCTATATCGTGGTCGAGAAGATCCTCGGCCCCGGCGAGCGGCTGCCGGCCAGCTGGCAGGTCGACGGCACCAGCGGATATGATTTCATGGAGGAGGTCTCGGCCCTGCTCCACGATCCCGCCGGGGAGGCGCCGCTCGATGCGCTGTGGCACGATTTCTCCGGCCGGATGCTCGACTATCCGGCGGAGGAATTGCTGGCCCGACAGCAATTGCTGTCATGGTCGTTCGACGGGCAGTTTCGCGCCTGTGCGGAGCTGTTTGCCCAGCTCGCCGCCGAGCGGGAGGAGAGCCGGGGCTGGACATCGGGGATGCTGCGGCGCGCGCTGGAGCGGCTGCTGTGGGTGTTCCCGGTCTATCGCACCTATCGCCCGCGCGACAATGCGCCGACCCAGGCCGAGATGCTCGACCGGGTGCGCGCGGCGGTGATCCCGTTCACGCCGCCGGGCGAGCAGGAGGTGGCCGAGCAGGTGCTGGACTGGCTGGTCGAGCCGAGCGAGGGCGACCGGCTGCTGCAGGCCGCGCGGCGGCGCTTCCAGCAACTCACCGCACCGATTGCTGCCAAGGCGGTGGAGGACACCGCCTTCTACCGCTATGGCCGGCTGCTCAGCCGCAACGATGTCGGTTTCGACGCGCACCGGCTGGCGCAGAGCGTGGACTCGTTTCACCAGGGTTGTGCGGTGCGGGCGCGCGATTTCCCCGCCTCGATGCTGGCGACCGCCACCCACGACCACAAGCGGGGCGAGGATGTGCGCGCCCGGCTGGCCGTGCTGAGCGCGGTGCCGGAGGAATGGCGGGCGGAGGTCACCGGCTGGGACTGGCTGGCGGGCGGCGAGCGCAGCGGCGTCGATCCGGCCGACCGGTTCATGTTCTACCAGACGCTGCTCGGCGCCTGGCCCGCCGGGTTGCGGCCGGACGATGCCGCCGGGCTGGGCGATTTTGCCGCGCGGCTCGTCGCATGGCAGGTCAAGGCGCTGCGCGAGGCCAAGCTGCGATCCTCGTGGGAGGCGCCGGACGAGGCCTATGAGGGCACCTGCCGGCAGATGGTGGAGGGGCTGCTCGACCCTGCGCAATCGCGCCCGTTCCTCGATGCGGTGGATGGCTTTGCCGGCCGGCTTGCCGGCGCCGCGCTGGCCAATTCGCTGGCGCAGGTGGCGCTCAAGCTGACCGTGCCGGGGATGCCCGACACCTATCAGGGATGCGAGCTGGAGGATTTCAGCCTCGTCGATCCCGACAACCGCCGCCCGGTCGATTATGCACAGCGGCAGGCCCTGCTGGCGGAGAGGCGGCATCCCAAGCTGGTGCTGATCCGCCGGCTGCTCGGGCTGCGGCGCGTCGATCCGGCGCTGTTCGCGCGCGGCGACTACCGGCCGCTGGAGGTGCGCGGGGCGCGCGAGGGCAACGTGATCGCCTTTACCCGGACGTTGGAGGGGCGGAGGCTGACCTGCGCTGTCGCCCTGCGCCTCGGCCCCGCACTGCTCGACCGCGCCGAGCCGGTCGCGGATGCCGATTGGTGGCAGGACACCACTGTCGCGCCCGAAGACCCCGCAGCCGAGCGGCTGGATGCGGCGCGCCTGTTCGCCGCCTCACCGGTCCACGTCGCGCTCGATCGGGTCGGCGACGGCTAGGCACCGGGCTGGTCCAGCGCCGCGACGGCGGGCATGGGGGCGCACCGTGATTCGCCGCCTTGCCGCCTTGCTGGACCCGTTCATCCTTGCCCTGCTGGGCGCGGTGGCGCTGGCCAGCGTGCTGCCGCCGCGCGGCAGCTTCGTGCCGGTGGCGGAGCGGGCGGCCGATGCCGGCATCGTGGTGCTGTTCTTTCTTCACGGCGCCAAGCTGTCGCGTGAGGCGATCGTCGGCGGGCTGCTCAACTGGCGGCTGCATCTGGCGGTGCTGGCTGCCACCTTCGTGCTGTTCCCGCTGCTGGGGCTGGCTTTCAGCGCGCTTCCCGGCCTGTCGCCGCCGCTCGCCGCCGGGCTGCTGTTCCTGACGCTGCTTCCATCGACGGTGCAATCCTCCATCGCCTTTACCGCGATGGCGCGCGGCAATGTCGCGGCGGCGGTGTGCTCGGCCGCGTTCTCCAATCTGCTCGGCATCGTCGTCACCCCGCTGCTGGCGGTCGCGCTGATGAGCGGGTCGAGCGCGCAGCTGTCGCTGTCCGCCGGCACCGCCATCGTGATCAAGCTGCTGCTGCCGTTCGTCGCCGGGCATCTGGCGCGGCCGTGGATCGGCGGCTGGGTGGCGCGGCACAAGGCGCTGGTCGGGCGGGTCGATCGCGGCTCGATCCTGCTGATCGTCTATACCGCCTTCGGGGCGGCGGTAGTGGCGGGGCTGTGGCGCCGGGTCGATCCGCTCGACCTGGCGGAGATCGTCGCCTGCTGCCTTGCCATCCTGGCGCTGGCGCTGAGCGCCACCTGGGGCGCGGGGCGGCTGCTGCGCCTGCCGCGAGAGGATGCGGTGGTGCTGCTGTTCGCCGGATCGAAGAAGAGCCTCGCCTCCGGCGTGCCCATCGCCGGCGTGCTGTTCCCCCCGGCCGAGGTGGGCGCGATCCTGCTGCCGGTGATGCTGTTCCACCAGTTCCAGCTGATCGCCTGCGCGCTGATCGCGCGGCGCATGGGCCAGGAAACGGCGCCTGCGATGTGACGGTGGATCGGCGCTGCGGTGGCACCGGAGGGAGGCGATGGCCGAGAAGATACTGATCGATGCCACCGACCTGCCGCGCGCGGACCTGCCCCGTCGCCACGCATTGGCCGGCCGGCTTTGACCCGCGAGAAGACAGCAAGATGCGCGCTGATCGTCACCGCCGAACTGCCGGCGCAGTTGCAGGCGCGCATGAACGCGCTGCGCCGCGCGCATTACCCGCCCGAGCGCAACCGCGTCGCCGCCCACGTCACCCTGTTCCATGCGCTGCCGCCGTTCTGCGAGCAGGAGCTGCGCGAGCTGCTGGCCCGCGTGGTGGCGGCGAATCCGCCGCCCCCGGCGCGGCTTGAGGGGGTGATGGCGCTGGGTGCGGGAACCGCGGTGCGGCTGACCAGCCCGGCTTTGCTGGCGCTGCGCGACGAGATCGCCGACCGGTTCGACACGCTGCTGAGCCCGCAGGACCGCCACACGCCGCGCCTGCATGTTACCATCCAGAACAAGGTCGCGCCCAGAGAGGCGCGGGCGCTTCAGGAGCAGCTCGCACCCGCGCTTGCCCCGCTCGACTTCCGCTTCGCCGGGTTGGCGCTGCACGCCTGGCTGGGCGGACCGTGGGAGGGGCTGAAACGCTGGTCCTTTCGCGGTTGACCGCCGCCTGGCGCCGCCGTAAACGCGCCGCCTTGCCCGCGCATCGGCGCCCGGGGGCGGAGTAGCTCAGCTGGTTAGAGCAGCGGAATCATAATCCGCGTGTCGGGGGTTCGAGTCCCTCCTCCGCTACCATCCCTTATCCGGAAGCTTCCGGCAGCTTCCGCATTTTTCCAAAAATCGAAAGAAAAGCAGAGGGTTGCGGGTGATTCGCGTCCGCATGCGCCCATGGCCTTCCACATGCAGCCAGATTTGGTGTGGGGGTATTTTGGGGGT
>JACIYY010000240.1 GCA_014359685.1 Porphyrobacter sp.
CGACGCTGGATTGCGATATCCTCATGACCCCGCACCCGGTCGCCAGCGCGATGCGGGCCCGGCTGGTGGCAGGATCGCTGGCGGAACCCGCGCCGTGCCGCGCCTATGCGGCCGCCATCGGCGCCCGGCTGGACGAGCGGCTGGCGCGCGAGGCGGCCGGGCGATGAGCTGGAAGCTGGTCGCCCACGGGCCGCGCGCCGCGATCCAGCAGGCGCTGGCCGCGCATGAGGCGGCGGCGGACTGGGACCCCGAGATGGTCCTCACCGGCTCCGAAGTGGCGGAGGAGCGGCCCGACGAATGGGTGCTGGAAGCCTACCTGCCGCGCCGCCCTGTGCCGGCCGACCGCGCAGCCGTGCTCGCGCTGTTCACCGGCGAGGCGCCGGCGCTGGCGCAAGAGGAACTGCCGCCGACCGACTGGGTTGTCGAAACGCAGCGCGCCGTCGCCCCGATCCGCGCCGGCCGCCTCCACGTCCACACCCCCGATCACCCGGCTGATAATTCGCCCGGTACGATCGACCTGACGATCCCGGCCGCGCAGGCCTTCGGCACCGGCCAGCACGCGACCACCGCCGGCTGCCTCGCCATGCTCGACACGATGCGGCGGCGCGGACTGGTGGTGCGGCGCGCAGCCGATATCGGCACCGGCACCGGCCTGCTCGCCTTTGCCGCACACGCGCTGTGGCCGGGCGCGCGGATCGTGGCCAGCGACATCGACCTCGTGTGCGAGCAGGTGGTGGCGGCGAATGCCCGCCTCAACGCCGTGCCGCTCGGTCTTCGCCCGGGCGCGGTGGCGATGGTCACCGCGCCGGGCACCGATCATCCGCTGATCCGGGCCGCCGCACCCTATGACCTGATCATCGCCAACATCCTCGCCGGGCCGCTGATCGGGCTGGCGGGTGCCTTCGCCGCGCTGGCCGGGCCCAAGGGCAGCGTGCTGCTGGCGGGGCTGCTGGAGAGCCAGGAGCAGGCGGTGCGCGCCGCCTATCGCACCGCCGGGTTCCGGCTCGCGGCGCGGCGGGTCGAAGGGGACTGGTCGATCCTGTGGCTGCGCCGTCGCCGGATCTGAGATGGGCGGCGTGACGCCCGCGCTGCGCGCCGCGCTGCGGGCGAGTGCGCTGGCGCTGTTGGCCGGCTTGGCACTGTTCGCGCTCGCCGGATGGATCGGCAGCGCCATCCCGCGCAATCCCGGCTGGCAGGAGCCGGCGACGGGGGTGGAGATCATGGTCGAAACCAACGGCGTCCACACCGCGCTGGTGCTGCCGCTGGTCACGCCCGAGAAGGATTGGCGCGCCGACTTCCCCGCCGCTCACCTCGGCCGGCCGGACCTGCCCTATAGCCATGTCTCGGTCAGCTGGGGGGAGCGCGAAGTGTTCCTCAACACCCCGACCTGGTGGGATCTGTCGCCGGCCGCCGTGCTGCGGATCGCCGGGATTGGCGGCGACGGGTTGCTGCACGTCGCGCATTATGTCCGCCCCGCGCCATCGGACACGCTGCGTCCGCTGGTGCTGACGCCGCGGCAATACCGCCGGCTGGTGGCCGGGATCGAGCGGTCGGTGCTGCCCCACCCCCGCCCTCGCCATCCGGGCTATGGCGGACAGGACGTGTTCTACGCCGCGCCGGGCCGCTACACACTGCGGAACACCTGCAATCAGTGGACCAGCGACCGGCTGGCGGAGGCGGGGGTGACCACCGGCTGGTGGACGCCCTTTGCCGGCGGGGTGATGAAATGGCGCGCATGATTGCGGTGCGACAGCGGTGCGGCGGCCTCACATTTCGCGCGCCGCCCGGGTGGCCCTGCCGCGCTCCGCCTGACCCCGGCCAATCGCCGGGGCGGCGGAACAGGCGCGGCGGGCGACGGTTGATGCTGCAACGCCATTTTCCCTTCAGCGGAGACATCCGATGTCCAACGATCTTACCGTCCTCAAGACCCTGACCGACGCCGCCATGGACAGTGTCCTGGGCTACGAGGCGGCAGCCGACCGCACGACGGACGAGCAGCTCCAGCAGGTATTGCGCGAACAGGCCTCGACCCGGCGCGCGACGGTGCAGGCGCTGAACGACGAGATTGTCCGGCTTGGCGGAGAGCCGCGTACCAAGGGCAGCACGGCTGGCGCCGCTCACCGCGCCTGGGCCGCACTGGCGGACGCCTTCGGCAATTCGGACGAGAACGCCGCCGAGCGGGTCGAGGAGGGGGAGGATTATCTGTGCGAGTTGTTCGAGGACGCCATCGACGAGGGCGAGCTGTCGCCGGAAACGTTGGCTGTCGTCGAACGCGCCTACGAAGAAATCGCCGAGGGGGAGCGCATTACCGACGCGCTGGCAGAAGCCTTCGACTGACCGCCTGTGTCACGCGACGCCGTTTCCTCCGGTCGATCCGGCGCTTGGCTGCGCCAGTCGCGCACAGAGGCAGCGGCGCGCCGGCCCGTAGGTAGTGGATCTCCAGGGCATCGCCCGAGTGCGGGGCTACCCGCCCTGTCCTGCCCGCTTCCCGGAAAGACCCCTGGCCAACAGGTCGGCCCCGCCTGCGTCAGTCGCTGATGTCGCGTGACACATGGGCGCTGCGGTGGCCGGAGCGCATTCCGACCGGAAAGATTTGCGCTCTGGCGCATTCATTGTGGGGCGTCGCGCGTGTCGGGCGCGATCCGCATCAGGGGCTTCATGGAACACCAGGCACTGGTCATAGCGCTGGTCGGCGTCCTGGGAATCGGTGCGCAATGGGTTGCGTGGCGGACCGGCTGGCCGGCGATCGTGCTGATGCTGGCGGCCGGGTTCCTCGCCGGGCCGGTGCTGCACCTGTTCGATCCCGAAGCGGCGTTCGGGCCGATGCTGGAGCCGATGATCACCATCGGCGTGGCGCTGATCCTGTTCGAAGGCGGGCTGAGCCTCGATTTCCGCGAGCTGCGCAAATATGGCGGCGCGGTGTGGCGGCTGGTCCTGCTGGGGGTGCCGCTCGGCTGGCTGTTCGGCTCGCTCGCCAGCTACTACATCGCTGGGCTGGTGTGGCCGGTGGCGATCCTCTTCGCCGGCATCCTGGTGTTAGCGCAGCACCTCGGCCTTCCACAGCTCGCGATCACAGGCCCGCTTTTGCTGCGGCACTTCCAACA
>JACIYY010000241.1 GCA_014359685.1 Porphyrobacter sp.
GCGGATGGAGGAACGGCGCGCCGAACTGGCCCGCACCTCGGCGCGCGCCCGGCGCGACGCCCGCGCCGATGGCTTCCCTTACAACAAGCACAGCTATTCGGCCGAATGGAAGGTCGTCGCCGCGCCGCCCGGCTGGCTCAGCCTGTCGAACGCCTTCAACACCTATAGCGGCGGCGCGCACGGCAATTACGGCCTCGAATCGCTGGTCTGGAACCGCGAGCAGGCGCGGGCGATGCCGGCGATCGAGCTGTTCACCTCGCCCGCCGCGCTGGAAGAGGCGCTGGGCGACCGCTTCTGCGATGCGCTCGACAACCAGCGGGCCGAGCGGCGCGAGGACTGGGTCCGGCCCGAAGACCGCGACGATCCGACCGGGAAGGGTGAAGGCGCGGGCGCTGGCGAGAGTGGGGGCGAGGGCGAGGCGCCCAAGGACGGCTTCGACGCCTGCCCGGCCATCGACGAGCTGACCGTTGTGGTCGGCTCCTCCTCGGGCCGCGCATTCGACCGGCTGACGCTCTATGCCGGACCTTACGTCGCCGGCCCCTATGTCGAAGGCGCCTATGAGGTCGACCTGCCGGTGGACCGCGCGGTGCGCCAGGCGGTCAGGCCCGAATATCGCGGCAGCTTCGCCTCTCGCAATTGAGGGCCTGCATCGCTAGGTTACGCAGATGACCCAATACCAGCATATCGAGCCCGGCGAGACCGTGCTGCGCGACGGCACCATCAAGCTGCACGGCGAAGCCGGCTTTGCCGGCATGCGCAAGGCGGGGCGGCTGGCGGCCGAGATCCTCGACGCCATGGCCCCGCTGGTCCAGCCCGGCGTCACCACCGAAGAACTCGACCGCGTGGTGCGCGAGATGACGCTGGATGGCGGCGCCGTGCCCGCCACGCTCGGCTATCGCGGCTATACCCACAGCTGCTGCATCTCGATCAACCATGTCGTGTGCCACGGCATCCCTTCGGCCAGGGTGCTGAAGGACGGCGACATCGTGAATATCGACGTGACCCCGCTGCTCGACGGCTGGCACGGCGATTCCAGCCGCATGTTCCTGGTCGGCGACGTGTCGCTGAAGGCGCGCCGCCTGGTCGAGGTGACCTATGAGTGCCTGATGATCGGGATCGAGCAGGCGCGCCCCGGCGCCCGGCTCGGCGACATCGGCGCGGCGATCCAGGCCCATGCCGAATCGCACCGTTACGGCGTGGTGCGCGATTTCTGCGGCCACGGGGTCGGCCAGCTGTTCCATGACGCGCCCGAGGTCGTCCATGCCGCCCGCGCCGGCACCGGGCCGGAGCTGAAGCCGGGCATGTTCATGACCATCGAACCGATGATCAACCTCGGCAAGCCGCATGTGAAGCTGCTGTCCGACGGCTGGACGGCGGTGACCCGCGACAAGAGCCTGTCGGCGCAGTTCGAACATTCGATCGGCATCACCGAAGACGGCTGCGAGATCTTCACCCTCAGCCCTGTCGGGCGCCACGCACCGCCCTACGCCTGAGAGGGGTATCTGCCGCGGTTGCCGAGGCCATCATCTGCGCCCGAAAGCGGTGATATCCGATGCCACGCCGCGCGCGTGACGTGCCGCAGCGCCCCCTTGCCTCGTCCGGTGGGATCGACAATGCCCGCGCGATGACGATCCTTTCCGACCGCTGGATTCGCGACACCGCGCTCGCCACCGGCATGATCGAGCCGTTCGTGGAACGCCAGCAGGCGCAGGGGTGCATCTCTTACGGCCTCAGCTCCTACGGCTACGATGCGCGGGTGGCGGACGAGTTCAAGATCTTCACCAATGTCGACAGCGCGATCGTCGATCCCAAGGATTTCGCCGCCAACAGCTTCGTCGATCGCAAGACCGACGTGTGCATCATCCCGCCCAATTCCTTCGCGCTGGCCCGCACGGTCGAATATTTCCGCATCCCGCGCGACGTGCTGGTCATCTGCCTCGGCAAATCGACCTATGCGCGCTGCGGGATCATCGTCAACGTGACCCCGCTGGAGCCGGAATGGGAAGGGCA
>JACIYY010000242.1 GCA_014359685.1 Porphyrobacter sp.
GCAGGCGCTCGCCGCCGCTGCGCCGGCCGGCGAGGGTGCCGGGGCCGATCTTGCCCGGGCGCGGCTTCTGATCGAGGCGCAGGGCGGCCGACTGGAGCTGCGCTCGGGCGACGGGCAGGGCACCACCGCCGCGATCGCGCTCGCGTGACCGCTGGCCCGCTGCCCCTGCCGGACCTCGCCGCGATGGAGGCGCTGGGCCAGCGCATCGCCGCCCGGCTGCGTCCCGGCGACGTGGTCGCGCTGTCGGGCGGGCTGGGTGTCGGCAAGACCACGCTGGCGCGCGCGATCATCGCCGCGCTGGGCCATACCGGCGAGGTGCCGTCGCCGACCTTCACCCTGATCGAGACATACGATCCCCCGCAGGTCCGCCTGCCGCTGGTCCACGCCGATTTCTACCGCCTCAGCCGCCCGCAGGAGGCGGCCGAGATCGGCCTTGACGATTATCGCAGCGGCGCCGCGCTGATCGCCGAATGGCCCGACCATGCCGGCGGCTTCGCGCATGAGGACGCGTGCCTTTCGATCACGCTCGAAATCGTGGGCGAAGGGCGCAAGGCGATTGTCGAAGCCGGCGCGGCTTGGCATGGCCGGATGCCATGAATGCTGCGCTGCCCGAGGGGCTGGACGATTTCCTGTGCGACGCCGGCTGGGCCGGGGCTGCGGTCGAGCCGCTGCCCGGCGATGCGAGCTTTCGCCGCTATTTCCGGGTCCGCAATGCGGGCGGCAGCGCGATGCTGATGGACGCGCCCCCGCCGCGCGAGGACCCGCGCCCGTTCCTGCATGTCGGCCGCTGGCTGGCCGATCGCGGCCTGCGCGCGCCGCGCATCTATGCCGAGCGGGCCGAGCAGGGATTCGTGCTGCTGGAGGATTTCGGCTCCGACCGGATGCGCGACTGGCTGGACCAGCACCCGGAGCAGGAGCAGGCGGTCTATGCCCGCGCGATCGACGCGCTGGTGGCGCTGCAGGCCCACCCGCCCGGCCCGTTCGAGCCCTACGACCTTGCCACCTACCAGCGGGAGGCGGCGCTGTTCGTCGATTGGTACTGCCCCGCCAGCGGGCTGGCGGTGGACGTGGCGGGCTGGACCGCCGCGTGGGATGCGGTGCTGCACCCGCTGCTGGCGCGTCAGCAGCCGGGCGTCACCGTGCTGCGCGATTACCATGCCGAAAACATCATGCTGATCGGCGCCGGCGACGGCCTGGGCGGCGCCGTGGCCGCAGAGCAGGGGCTGATCGACTTTCAGGACGCGCTTGTCGGCCATCGCGCCTACGATCTCGTCTCGCTGTTGCAGGATGCGCGCCGCGATGTCGCCCCCGCGCTGGAGCAGGCGATGCTGGAGCGCTATTGCACGGCCACCGATCCCGGCCCCGATTTCCTCGCCGATTACGCCCGGCTGGGCGCGCAGCGCAACGCCAAGATCGTCGGCATCTTCGCCCGCCTGTGGCGGCGCGACGGCAAGCCGCGCTATCTGTCGCTGATCCCGCGCGTGTGGGAGGCGCTGGAGCGCGACCTGGCCCATCCGGCGCTGGCGCCGGTCGCCGCCTGGTTCGCGGCCAATATCCCGCAGGACCTGCGCGACCGGCGGGGCGGAGAGATCGCTTGAGCACCGATCCTGTGGCCGATTACGCGCTCGCCGACCGGCTCGCCTCCGACACCGCGATGGTGCTGGCGGCCGGGCTCGGCAAGCGGATGCGCCCGCTGACCGCAAGCCAGCCCAAGCCGCTGGTGCGGGTCGCGGGCAAGCCGCTGATCGACCATGCGCTCGACCGGCTGGCGGCGGCCGGCATCGCCCGGGCGGTGGTCAACGTCCATTACCTGCCCGATGCCCTGATCGCCCATGTCGGCAACCGCCGCCAGCCGGCGATCACCATCTCGGACGAGCGCGAGCAGCTGCTGGAAACCGGCGGCGGGCTGGTCAAGGCGCAGGCCCTGCTGCCCGATCCGTTCTTCTGCGTGAACAGCGACAATATCTGGATCGACGGCCCCTACGACACCTTCCACCTGCTGTCGCAGGCGTGGGACGCGGCGCGGATGGACGCGCTGCTGCTGCTGGTCCCGCACACCGGCGCGCGCAATTTCCAGGGCAAGGGCGATTTCCACATGGACGGGCTCGGCCGGCTGACCCGCCGCCGCTCGGGCCGGATCGCGCCCTTCGTGTTCTCCGGCATCCAGCTCGCTTCGCACCGGCTGCTGCGCGACCCGCCCGAGGGGCCGTTCTCGACCAACCTTTTGTGGGACCGCGCGATCGAGGACGGGCGGCTCTATGGCCTCGCCTTCGGCGGCCAGTGGTTCGAGGTCGGCACCCCGCAGGCGATCGCGCCGACCGAGGCCGCGCTGGCCGGTGGCTGACGCCGGGGCGCGCTCCGGCCCGCGCGCCCGGCCGTCATCGCGCGGGCGCGCCGGCCCGCGCGTCTATTCGATCGCCGCCCATCGCGGCTTCGCCGACGCGCTCGTCGCCGGGCTGGTGCCGCGCTATGGCGAGGCCGAGTTGGGCC
>JACIYY010000243.1 GCA_014359685.1 Porphyrobacter sp.
CGGGCGGCCGGCGCTGTCGTCGGCCTCGATGTTCCAGCGCCGCAGATGCTGGACGATGCGTGCGGCAAGGCCCCGGTCGGGGGTCACCACCGCGACCCGCCGCTCCGGCTGGTCGAGCGCGCGGCGCACCAGCAGCGCGATCGCCTGCGCCTCCTCCTCCGGATGCGCGCTCTCCATCAGCCGAACCCCGGACAGGCGCCGCTTCTCAGCCGGCAGGTCGATCCAGCCCTTGCTCGCTGCGGGCGGCAGGAACAGGCTGGAGATCGCATGGCTGCGTTCCGGCGCGGCGGCGCCGATGCCCGAGCGGTGCCACGGCTGCACCTCCTCTCGCGCCACGCCCATCCGGTTCAGCAGCAGCTTGAGGTGATATTGCGGATGCGTCACCTGGTCGCCGCGTGCAATCGGCTCGGCCGCATCGGGCGCGCCGGCGCTGCCCAGCTCGTCCCACACCGCCGCCGGCAGGGTGAGGTCGAAATCGGGCAGCACCACCGCGCCATCGGGCAGGTCGCTGATCGTGCGCAGCAGCGCGGCGAGCGCCGGGGCGGCGCTGGTCACGCCGGCGGCGACGATCGGCGAGGCCGGCGGCTGTTCGGTCCAGCGGCGCGAGGCATGGCGGAACAGGGCGTTGCGGCGGGCGGCGGCATCGAGCTCGCCGCGCGCTTCCAGCTCGGCGCGCCAGCGCTGCTGGACGCTGGCGAACAGATGCAGGCTGTGGGTCCAGTGGCCGGCGAGATCCCCCACCAGATCCAGCACCCGTTCGCCCAGCAGATCCTCGGGCGCGACGTCCTCCACCAGCAGGCGGTCCATGGTCCGCCCCAGCTCGAAGGCGAGGCGCAGCAGCGCCGCGCCGCGCGGCGCATCCGGCCCCTTCTGCTCGCGGATCAGCTCGGCCAGCCGCAGCCAGCGGCGCACC
Organism: Porphyrobacter sp.; assembly: GCA_014359685.1. Classification (GTDB taxonomy): domain Bacteria; phylum Pseudomonadota; class Alphaproteobacteria; order Sphingomonadales; family Sphingomonadaceae; genus Croceibacterium. The sequence continues at coordinate 914 of JACIYY010000243.1, forward strand.
GGATCGGCGGCGGCCGGGATGTCGGCGGCGCCGAGCGGGTCGAGCAGCGCGCCCAGCGCCTCGTCGAGGTCGAGGTCGCCAACCGCGACCATCCGCGGCAACAGCAGGCCGGCGCTGCCCTGCGCGCCGAAATGGCGGATGAAGGCCTCGCTCATCGTCCGCATCGCCCGGGTGCTGGGCAGCAGCAGGGTCAGCCGGGCAAGGCCCAACTCGGCCTCGCCATAGCGCGGCACCAGCCCGGCGACGAGCGCGTCGGCGAAGCCGCGA
>JACIYY010000244.1 GCA_014359685.1 Porphyrobacter sp.
GGACCCGCCGCGTCGAGGGGGACAGCCGGCCGGCCAGCGCGCGGGCGACCGGCGGCGGCGGCGGAGCGGCGAGCGGCAATTGCTCGAAAAGGTGGACAGTCCCCTGCATCGGTGCGCCTTAGCCGCTCAACCCCTCGCAATGCTACATCTGTCTTGCACCCGCCGGAGAGCGTGCGGCCGTGACGCCTTCATGTGGCGATCATCCGCGGAACTGCAACTGTCACAATTCGCACGTTCGGCCACAAATGCCCTGCGCCGTCTGGCCTCGGCGGCCGGCAGCGGATAGGATCGCGTGTGCTTTTCGACCGACTGCTTGACGATGCCACAGCCATCGCACCGCGCATCGCCGCGCTGCGGCGCGCGATCCACGCCGAGCCCGAACTCGGTCTCGCCACTCCGCGGACTCTGGCGCGCGTGCGGGCAGAGCTGGCGGACCTTCCGCTCGAATGGCGCGAGAGCCGTTCGGCGACCGGCGCGGTGGCGGTGCTGAAGGGCGCGCGGGCGGGTCCCGCCGTGCTGCTGCGCGGCGATATGGACGCGCTGCCGATGGCCGAGGAGACCGGACTGCCCTTCGCGTCCACCATCGCCGGGCGGATGCACGCCTGCGGTCACGACGCCCACACCGCCATGCTGGCCGGCGCTGCGCGCATCCTCGCCGCCCGCGCAGGGGAACTGGCGGGGGAGGTGCGCTTCATGTTCCAGCCTGGCGAGGAAGGCTTCCACGGCGCCCGCCACATGATCGGGGACGGGCTGCTCGATCCGCTGCCCCAGGCCGCCTTTGCGCTGCATGTCATGCCCGCCCGCCGTCACGGCGTGATCGCCTGCCGGCCCGGCGCCATCATGGCGGCGGCCGACCAGCTGGCGATCCTTGTCACCGGGCGCGGCGGCCACGCCTCCATGCCGCACCGGACCCGCGACCCGGTGCCGGTCGCCTGCGCCATGGTCGGTGCGGTCGCCACCATGATCACCCGGCGCTTCGACGCGGCGGAGCCGGTGGTGGTGACGATCACCCAGCTGGAGGCAGGCAGCGCACACAACATCATCCCCGATCATGCGCGGCTGAAGGGCACGATCCGCACCCTCTCGCCACAGCGCCGGGTGGAGATTCGCAGCGCCCTGACCCAGCTCTGCGAACTGACTGCGCTGGCCCACGATTGCACCGCCGAGGTGACGATCACCGAAGGCTTCCCGCCGACGCTCAACGACCCGCGCGCGGCGGCGCTGGCGCAGGCCTGTGCAGAGGCGTTGCCGGGCGGCGAATACGAAGCGCTCGCCCATCCGATCATGGGGGCGGAGGACTTTTCGTACGTGCTGGAAAAGGTGCCCGGCGCGATGGCGTTCCTGGGCGTGGCGCCGCCGGGCGCGGACCTCGGCGAATGCCGCGACATCCATTCCAGCCGGATGATGGTGGACGAAGGCGCGATGCCGCGCGGCACCGCCTTCCTCGCCGCCTGCGCGGTGCGGTTCCTGGAGCGCGGCTGGAACTAGCGGCCGCTGCCATGTTGGGCTGCGGCGCGAGCCCTGATAGGGGCGGGCGATGATCACGATCAAAGACATCACCGTGCGGCTGGGCGGCAACACGATCCTCGACGGCGCCAGCGCGACCATCCCGCCCGGAACCCGCGCCGGCATCGTCGGCCGCAACGGCGCCGGCAAGTCGACGCTGATGAAGGTGCTGATCGGCGAGCTCGAGCCCGATGCCGGCGCGATCGAGATGCCCCGCCGCGCCCGGCTCGGCTATGTCGCCCAGGACGCCCCTGACGGCGCGGCAACGCCGTTCGAGACCGTGCTGGCCGCCGATGTCGAGCGCACCCGCCTGCTGGCGGAGGCCGAAGCCTGCACCGACCCCGACCGGTTGGGCGATGTCTATGAGCGGCTGCTGGCGATCGACGCCTATACCGCACCCGCACGCGCGGGCCGTATCCTGGTCGGGCTGGGCTTCGACGAGGCGATGCAGAACCAGCCGCTCAGCAGCTTTTCGGGCGGGTGGAAGATGCGCGCTGCGCTCGCTGCGCTGCTGTTCTCGGCGCCAGACGTGCTGCTGCTGGACGAGCCATCCAACCACCTCGACCTGGAGGCGACCTTGTGGCTGGAGACCTTCCTGAAATCCTATCCCGCCACGCTGATCATCATCAGCCACGAGCGCGACCTGCTCAACAACGTGGTCGATACCATCCTTCACCTTCAGGGCGGCAAGCTCGCGCTTTACGCGGGCGGTTACGACGATTTCGAGCGGCAGCGGGCCGAGCGGGCGACCCATCTGGCGGCCGCGAAGGCGTCTCAGGATGCGCAGCGCGCCCGATTGCAGGATTACGTCGCGCGCAACAGCGCCCGCGCCTCGACCGCCAAGCAGGCGCAGTCGCGCGCCAAGATGCTGGCCAGGATGCAGCCGATCGCCGCGCTTGCCGACGATCCCTCGCTCAGCTTCGACTTTCCCGATCCGGCCGAGCTGCGCCCGCCGCTGATCACGCTCGACCTCGCGGCGGTGGGCTATGCCGAAACCCCGGTGCTGCGGCGGCTGAACCTGCGGATCGACCCCGACGACCGGATCGCGCTGCTGGGCCGCAACGGCAACGGCAAGACCACGCTTGCTCGCCTGCTGGCCGCGCAGCTGACCCCGATGGAAGGGGCGATGAACGCATCGGGCAAGATGCAGGTCGGCTATTTCACGCAATATCAGGTGGAGGAGCTGGCATCGGATGCCACCCCTCTCGACCACATGACCCGCGCGATGGCGGGCAAGAGCCCCGCCGCAGTGCGCGCGCAGCTGGGGCGGTTCGGCTTTTCCGGGCACCGCGCGACGACCAAGGTCGCCAAGCTGTCGGGCGGAGAGCGGGCGCGACTGGCGCTGGCGCTGATCACCCGCGAGGCACCGCACCTGCTGATCCTGGACGAGCCGACCAACCACCTCGACGTCGATGCGCGCGAGGCGCTGGTGCAGGCGCTCAACGACTATCGGGGCGCGGTGATCCTGATCAGCCATGACCGCCACATGGTCGAACTGACCGCCGACCGTCTGGTGCTGGTCGATGACGGCACGGCGCGCGATTATCCCGGCGGCATCGAGGATTACATCGACCTGGTGCTCGGCCGTAATCAGCCCAAGCCGGCGGCGGCGCGCCCCGACGGCAGGGAGCGCGGTGCGCGCAGCCGGGCGGGCGGGGATGCCCGGCAGGAAAAGCAGCGCGTCGCCGAACTGGAAACCCACATCGCCGATCTCCAGCAGCAGATCGCCGCAATCGACACAGCGATGCTGGCGCCGTCGCCGCGCGGCGATGCCGCCGCCGCCGCCATCGCCGCCGCCGCGCTCGCCACTGACCGGGCCGCGCTGGCGAAGGCGCTGGAGACCGCCGAGGCGCAGTGGCTGGCCGCCAGCGAGCGGCTCGACGAGCGGGCGGCCTAGCGGGCCGGTGCCGCGATGGCCCGGCTGATCCTGTTCAATAAGCCGTTCGGGGTGCTCTCGCAGTTCACCGACCGCGCGGCGCCCTCGCCTCGGCCGACGCTGTCGGACCATATCGACGTGCCGGGCGTCTATCCGGCCGGCCGGCTCGACCGCGACAGCGAGGGACTGCTGCTGCTGTGCGACGACGGGCGGCTGCAAGCACGCATCGCCGATCCGCGCTACAAGATCGCCAAGACCTATCTGGCGCAGGTCGAAGGCGACCCGGACGGAGCGAGCCTCGATGCCCTGCGCGGCGGCATCGTGCTGAACGACGGTCCGACCCGTCCGGCCGGGGTCGAACGGATCACGGCGCCCGATCTGTGGCCGCGCGACCCGCCAATCCGCCAGCGCCGGAATATCCCCGATTGCTGGCTGCGGATTACTTTGCGCGAAGGCCGCAACCGGCAGGTGCGGCGGATGACCGCCGCCATCGGCCACCCGACGCTGCGGCTGGTGCGGTGGTCGATCGGCGACTGGACTCTCGCCGGGATCGCGCCCGGCACCTGGGTCGAGCGCGCCGTCTGACCTCAGCGACCGGATCGACGGCGATGCTTGCCCTGCTTCGCCAGCAGCACCGGGGGGGCGATAGCCGTCGTCATCGTCGCCCTGCGCCAGCAGGCCCCCGGCCCGCCCGGCGATCACCGCGTCGCGGCGAATGACCGTTGCATCGACAGGCCGGAAAAGCAAGTGTAAGGGCCAGAGCATGAGTGAACGCCCGGCGACGCCGCTGCTCGACACCGTCGACACCCCCGAGGATCTGCGCCAGCTCGACCGCAGCCATCTCCGCCAGTTGGCCGACGAGCTGCGCACCGAGATGATCGATGCGGTCGGCTCCACCGGCGGGCACCTCGGCTCCGGCCTCGGCGTGGTCGAGCTGACCGTGGCGGTGCATTACGTGTTCGACACGCCGCGCGACCGGCTGATCTGGGATGTCGGCCATCAGGCCTACCCGCACAAGATCCTGACCGGCCGGCGCGACCGCATCCGCACCCTGCGCCAGAGCGGCGGCCTGTCCGGCTTCACCCGACGCAGCGAGAGCGAATACGATCCGTTCGGGGCTGCGCATTCCTCGACCTCGATCTCGGCCGGGCTGGGCTTTGCCATCGCCAACACGCTGACCGGCGCGCCGGGCAAGGCGATCGCGGTGATCGGCGACGGCGCGATGAGCGCGGGCATGGCCTATGAGGCGATGAACAACGCGCAGGCCGCTGGCAACCGGCTGGTGGTGATCCTGAACGACAACGACATGTCGATCGCGCCGCCGGTGGGCGGGCTGTCGGGCTATCTGGCGCGGCTGGTCTCCTCGGGCAAATATCTGGGGCTGCGCGAACTGGCCAAGAAATTCGCCCGCAAGCTGCCGTCCCCGCTGCACCGCGCGGCCAAGCTGACCGAGGAATATGCCCGCGGCATGGCCATGGGCGGCACGCTGTTCGAGGAGCTGGGCTTCTATTATGTCGGCCCGATCGACGGGCATGATCTCGACCAGCTGGTGCCGGTGCTGGAGAATGTTCGCGATGCGGCCGAAGGGCCGTGCCTGGTTCATGTCGTGACCCAGAAGGGCAAGGGCTACGCCCCGGCGGAAAAGGCCTCGGACAAGTATCACGGGGTGCAGACCTTCGACGTCATCACCGGCGAGCAGAAGAAGAGCCTCGGCGGACCCCCCGCCTACCAGACCGTGTTCGGGCGCACGCTGGCCGATCTGGCGGACAGCGATCCGCGCCTGTGCGCGATCACCGCCGCCATGCCCGGTGGCACCGGGGTCGATATCTTCGCCGCGCGCCATCCCGATCGCGCCTTCGATGTCGGAATCGCCGAACAGCACGCCGTCACCTTCGCCGCCGGTCTTGCCGCGCAGGGGATGCGGCCGTTCTGCGCGATCTATTCCACGTTCCTGCAGCGCGCCTTCGACCAGGTGGTGCACGACGTCGCGATCCAGAACCTGCCGGTGCGTTTCGCCATCGACCGCGCCGGGCTGGTCGGCGCGGACGGCGCGACCCATGCCGGCAGCTTCGACATCACCTATCTGGCGACATTGCCCAATTTCGTGGTCATGGCCGCCGCCGACGAGGCGGAGCTGGCGCATATGGTCCGCACCGCAGCCGAGCACGATAGCGGGCCCATCGCGGTGCGCTACCCGCGCGGCAGCGGCACCGGCGCCGCCTTGCCCGAGGAGCCGCAGCTGCTGGAGATCGGCAAGGGCCGGATCGTGCGCCACGGCAGCAAGGTCGCGCTGCTGTCGCTGGGCACGCGGTTGGGCGAGGCGCTGAAGGCGGCCGACCAGCTGGAGGCCAGGGGCCTGTCCACCACGGTCGCCGACCTGCGCTTCGCCAAGCCGCTCGATGCCGCGCTGATCCGCCAGCTGATGATCGGGCACGAGGTGGTGGTGACGATCGAGGAGGGCAGCATCGGCGGTCTGGGCGCCCATGTCCTGACGCTGGCCAGCGACGAGGGGCTGCTCGATGGTGGCCTGAAGATCCGCACGATGCGCCTGCCCGACATCTTCCAGGACCATGATGCGCCCGAGCGCCAGTACGACGCAGCACGGCTCAATGCGCCGCACATCGTCGACACCGCGCTGTCCGCGTTGCGCCACAACAGCGTCGGCTTGCCGGGCGGGGTTGCCGCCGGGACCAAGGGCGCGCGCGCCTGATCAGCCCTGCGGGCGGGTGGCCGGGTGCATGCCGGCCTCCTGCGGCTCCAGCCCGGCCTGGCTCCGGCCCGCCAGATCGTCGCCGATCTCGGCATCGCGCATCGTATCGAGGTGCATCCAGCGGCGCACGATAGGGCTCAGCGCCAGCACGCCGACGCCGGCCGCCAGCGCGATCCAGCCGATCGTCGTATAGACATCGAGCACCGTCTGCTGCGCCGCCCCCTCGCCGCCCGCCGCCTCGGCGCCGGTGGCGGCCGCGATGAGCCCGGCGACGAAATTGCCGGTGGCAGAGGCAAAGAACCAGGTGCCCATGATCAGGCTCGCCATATGCGCCGGGGCCAGCCGGTTCATCGCCGACAGGCCGACCGGCGACAGGCACAATTCGCCGCTGGTGTGCAGCAGATAGATCAGGAAGATGAAGACCACCGCCGTCTTGGCGCCATCAGCCCCGCTCGCCGCCCCTGCCACCAGCACCAGAAAGCCTGCGCCCAGCTGCAGCAGCGCCAGCCCGAACTTGGCTGGCGCGCTCGGCTCCATCCCCTTGCGGCCGAGCCATACCCACAATCCGGCAAAGAGCGGCCCCAGCAGCACGATATAGATCGCGTTGATCGACTGGAACATCGAGGCCGGCACCCCGCCGCGATCGACATAGCGGTCGGTGTAGAGGTTGAGGCTGGAGCCGGCCTGCTCGAACAGCGCCCAGAACAGGATCGAGCCGAGGATCAGGAACATCGCCGCGAAGATCCGGTCGCGGTCCTCCGTCGGCAGCTTCACCACGGCAGTGAACAGCACATAGGCGACCAGGACCACGCCTGCCACCAGCAGGGACCAGCCGACCAGCGCCTGGTTCTGGATCAGCCACCAGATCACCGCCACCCCCGCCACGCCGAGCGCGTAGAGCGCCCATTCGAGCCGTTTGTCGAGCGGCGCCGGCGGCTCTCCGCGCCCCAGCAGCAGCGGGCGGAACAATGTGAACACGATCAGCCCCAGCAGCATCCCCACGCCCGCCGCCCCGAAGCCGTAGCGCCAGCCATAGGTCTGCCCCAGATAGCCGCACAGCAGCGCCCCCAGCGCTGCGCCCAGATTGATCCCGACATAGAAGATCGTGTAGGCGCCATCGCGCCGAATGTCGGTGCGGGGGTAGAGCTGGCCGACCATCACCGAGATGTTGGCCTTGAGGAACCCGGTTCCCACGATGATGAACGACAGCGCCAGCCAGAAGATGCTCAGCGCGCCGGGATCCTGCCCGCCCGATCCTTCGAACCCCATCATGAAGTGCCCGAAGGTCAGCAGCACGGCGCCATAGGCGACTGCCTTGCGCTGGCCGAGGTAGCGGTCCGCCAGATAGCCGCCCAGCACCGGGGTGATATAGGCCAGCGCGGTGTAGGCGCCGTAGATCACGCCGCTTTCGCTGTCGCTGAACAGCCAGTGCTGGGTCAGGTAGAAGATCAGCAGGGCGCGCATTCCGTAATAGGAAAACCGCTCCCACATCTCGGCGAAGAACAGCACGAACAGGCCCTTGGGGTGGCCCAGGATCGTGCCGGCTGCATCGCCGCTTTGTGAATAGCCGATTGCCATGCCTCGCGCGCCCGATCCTTAGGTCTGCCCCACGGCTGGGTCCGTGGCGCCCGCACCCTAGCGCCCCGTGGCCGCGTGTGAAGCATTTGTTGCAGCGGAAACCGGCGCGCGCGGCGCCTCGGCCGCGCCCCCGGTCGCCTCTTGGCCGCCGGCTTGCCTGCCGCGCTGTATTATGGCACCCAAGCACCCATGCCGGACAACCGACCCGTTTATCTGCGGCTGCGCGAACAGATCGCCGCCGCGATCATCGAAGGGCGTTATGCCGAAGGGCAGATGCTGCCATCGGTGCGGGCGTTCGCGGCCGAGCAGGGGGCGAACCCGCTGACCGTGGCCAAGGCCTATCACCAGTTCCAGGTCGACGGGCTGATCCGCGTCCAGCGCGGCGTCGGCATGTTCGTTCAACGAGGCGCGGCGGACCGGCTGCGCGCGGCAGAGCGGGCCGCCTTCCTGGCCGAGGAATGGCCGCCGATCCGCGCACGTCTGGAGCGGCTGGGGATCGCCCCGCAGGAGCTGTTCGACCGCGCCTGATCGCAGCGCGCGGTTGCGGCAGGGAACCTTGCTGTTCATCAACCGTTGTATTGCGTCACTGCGTCGGCTCTGGCAGGGTGATTGCCGGTCGGGCGCGACGCGGGGGCTTCGGGCCGGCCGGCCAGGCGTTCATGCGCCGGAAGGAACCGCACGACATGATCAGATCCGAGCTGCTTCAGGCGCTGGCCGAAGGCAATCCCGATCTCCGCGCGGAGGAGGTCGAGCAGATCGTCGATATCTTTTTCGACGAGATTGCCACCCGCCTGGCCGAGGGCGGCCGCGTGGAGCTGCGCGGCTTCGGCACCTTTTCCACTCGGCAGCGCGAAGCGCGGATCGGACGCAACCCGCGCACCGGCGATGCGGTGCCGGTGCCGGCCAAGCGCGTGCCCTATTTCAAACCCGGCAAGGAAATGCGCGAGCGGCTCAACACCGACTAGCGGCATAAACCCCTATCAACCCGTTGAACATGGTGGCGGACGTTCATTCGATGCGTCTACCGAAGCAGGGAGCCTGCGAGATCCCGGTGGGTGGTCGGGCGGCCGGGTGAAGCTTCGGTCAGCGATTGAGCCGCGGTCAGCCCGGCACCTCCCGGTTGGCCTTGAGCACCTGCCCCGCGAGGTAGAGCGAGCCGGCGATCAGCACCGGCAGGCCGTCCGGCGGCAGCGCGCGCAGCGCCTCGGCCACGCTGTCGCGCCATACGGCGCGGGGGCCGAAGGCGGGGAGACCATGGTGCTCGCTGCCCACGATCGGCACCGCCGCGACGCTGGCGAGGGCGCTCTCCAGCGGCGCGAGGATCGCGCCCGGATCGCGGTTCGCCAGCATGCCCATGATCAGATGCAGCCGCTGGCCGGCAAAATGGCGCCCGATCGCCTGCCCGGCATCGGCATTGTGCCCGCCATCGAGCCACACATCGCGCCTCGGCGCCAGCGCGGTCAGCGGCCCTTCGCCCAGCAATTGCAGCCGCGCCGGCCAGCGCGCGGCGCGGATACCTTCTGCCAGTGCGGTGGCGGAGACGGTCACCGCATCCTGATGCCGCAGCATCGCCACTGCCAGCGCGCAGTTGTCGGCCTGGTGCCGGCCGGGCAGTGCCGGCAGCGGCAGGGTCAGCGCGCCGTGCCGGTCGCGATACTCGATCGCGTCGGCGCCCGCATCGGCCCACCAGTCGCGGCCGCGCCTGTGCAGCGGCGCGCCCGCCAGCCCCGCGCGCCGCTCGATCTCCAGCGCCACGGCTTCGGGATAGGCTTGCGTCACCAGCGGCGCGCCGGGCCGGGCGATCCCCGCCTTCTCGAAGCCGATCCGCACCAGCGGATCGGTCGGCGCGCCGTGCTCGGGCGCCAGCAGGAAGGCCTCATGGTCGATCCCCAGACTGGCGATGCCGCAGGCTGCCGGGCGCTCGAGCACGTTGGTGGCATCGAACCGCCCGCCGAGGCCGACCTCGATCACGCAGGCATCGGCCGGGTGGCTGGCGAAGGCCACGAACATCGCGGCGGTGGTCACCTCGAAGAAGCTCGGGCCAAGGTCGGCGCCGGCATCGAGCACCTGCGCCAGCAGCGCCGCCAGCTCGGCGTCGGAGACCAGCTGGCCGGCGATGCGGATGCGTTCGTTGTAGCGCACCAGATGCGGCTTGGTCGCGGCGTGGACGCGCAGCCCCTCGGCCTCCAGCATCCCCCGCAGGAAGGCGCAGGTGGAGCCCTTGCCGTTGGTCCCGGCGACGTGGAACACCGGCGGCAGGTGCCGCTGCGGATCGCCGAGCCGGGCCAGAAGGGCGCGGATCACCTCCAGCCCCAGCCGGCCCTGCGGCAGGCTCAGCGCCGCCATTCGCGCAAGCTGCGCCTGCACCGCCGGATCGTCGGAGCGGGCGAAGTCCTTCACCGGCCGTCCGCTCAGGCGGCCCGGGCGGGGCTCAGATAGGCAAGCAGGCGGGCCAGCGTGGCGCGCAGATCGCGGCGGTGGACGACCATGTCGATCATCCCGTGCTCGCGCAGATATTCGGCCCGCTGGAAGCCTTCGGGAAGCTGCTCGCGGATCGTCTCCTGGATCACCCGCTGGCCGGCGAAGCCGATCAGCGCGTTGGGTTCGGCCAGATGGACGTCGCCCAGCATCGCGTAGCTGGCGGTGACCCCGCCGGTGGTGGGATCCGACAGCACCACGATATAGGGCAGCCCGGCCTCGCGCAGCCGGCGCACCATCACCGTGGCGCGCGGCATCTGCATCAGGCTGAGGATGCCCTCCTGCATCCGCGCCCCGCCGGCGGCGGTCACGACGACATAGGCGCAGCGTTCCGCCAGCGCCCGCTCCGCCCCGTTGCAGAAGGCCTTGCCGACCGCCTGCCCCATGGAGCCGGCCATGAACAGGAAGTCCTGCACCCCGACCACCGCGCGCTGGCCGTCTATGGTGCCGAAGGCGGCGGCGAAGGCGTCGCGGTGCGGGTTGGCCGCGCGCGCCTGCTTGAGCCGGTCGGTGTAGCGCTTGGTATCGCGGAAGCGCAGCGGATCGTCGGGCACCTGCGGCTCCGGCAGCGGCTCGAATCCCTCATCGAGAAGCTGCGCCAGCCGGGTATCGGCGCCGATCCGGCCATGATGGTCGCAGCGCGGGCAGACGTAGAGATTGGCCTCATATTCGCGGGCGAACAGCATCTCGTTGCAGCCGGGGCACTTGACCCACAGATTGTCGGGCGTCTCGCGCTTGGGGGCGAAGGGCAGCGAGTTGCGGACGCGGCTGAGCCAGCTCACGCGAGGGCCTTTCGGGCGCGGTGGACCGCCTCCGAGAGCTCGGCGGCGAGGCGGCGGAGGTGTTCGGGCGCGGCGGTGCCATGCCGCCCGACCAGATCGACGAAGGCCGAGCCGACGACCACCGCATCGGCGGTGCGGGCGATGGCGGCCGCCTGTTCGGGTGTGCGGACGCCGAAGCCGACCGCGATCGGCAGGTCGGTGGCGGCCCGCAGCCGCGCCACCGCCGCCTCGATCGAGGCCTGCGCCGCCTGCTGCTGGCCGGTGATCCCCGCGACCGAGACGTAATAGAGGAATCCGCCCGCGCCCCGCAGCACCGCCGGCAGCCGCGCCGCGTCGGTGGTCGGGGTGGCGAGGCGGATCAGCGCGATCCCGGCGGCCCGCAGGGCTGGGCCGAGATCGGCGTCTTCCTCGGGCGCGAGGTCGACGCAGATCACGCCATCGACGCCGGCCGCCGAGGCTTCGCGCGCGAACCAGTCCGGCCCGCGCCGCACCATCGGGTTGGCATAGCCCATCAGCACCAGCGGCACCTGCGGGTGGCGCTGGCGGAAGCCGCGCGCGATGGCCAGCACGTCGGCGGTGCGGGTCCCGGCGGCGAGGCTGCGGAGATTGGCGTTCTGGATCGCCGGGCCATCGGCCATCGGATCGGTGAAGGGCATCCCCAGCTCGATCACGTCCGCCCCGCCTTCGACCAGCGCGTCGAGATTGGCGGCGGTGTCGCCATCGCCGGCGGTAAGGAAGGCGATCAGCGCCGGGCGGGGCCTGGCGAAGATGGTGGCGAGGCGGCTCATCCACGCCCCCCCAGAATGGCGCGCCCGACCGCGATCAGCGCCGCCGCGATCGCCGTCTCGATCAGGTCTGTCAGGCCGACATTGACGACGCGATCGAGCAGGTAGCGGGTGAGCAAGGCCGCCCCGAGCAGGGCGGTGAAGAAAATCGCGAAATCGGTCGCCAAGCCGGTGAGAAACCTCACAGCGCCACCCCCAGGTGCTCGGCGACGGTGAAGATGTCCTTGTCGCCCCGGCCGCACAGATTAGCGAGGATGATTGCCTCGCGCGGCATTTCGCGGGCGCGTTTCACCAGCGCGGCGATGGCGTGGCTGGGTTCCAGCGCGGGGATGATCCCTTCGGTGCGGCACAGCAACTGGAAGGCGTCGAGCGCCTCGCTATCGGTGGCGGAGGTGTATTCGACCCGGCCGCTTTCCTTCAGCCACGAATGTTCGGGGCCGATGCCCGGATAATCGAGGCCGGCGCTGATCGAGTGGGCCTCGGCGATCTGGCCGTCCTCGTCCTGCAGCAGATAGGTCTTGTTGCCGTGGAGGATGCCCGGCGCCCCGCCGGCGAGGCTGGCGGCGTGCTGCTTGTCGAGGCCGTGGCCGGCCGCCTCCACCCCCAGCATCGCCACCTGTGGATCGTCGAGGAACGGGTGGAACAACCCTATGGCGTTCGATCCGCCGCCGATCGCCGCCACCAGCAGGTCGGGCAGGCGGCCGGTGCGCGCCAGCATCTGCTCGCGCGCCTCGCGCCCGATCACGCTCTGAAAGTCGCGCACCATCTGCGGATAGGGATGCGGGCCGGCGGCGGTGCCGATGATGTAGAAGGTGTCGTGGACGTTCGCGACCCAGTCGCGCAGTGCCTCGTTCATCGCATCCTTCAGCGTCGCCGCACCGCTGGTCACCGGGATCACCTCGGCCCCCAGCAGCTTCATCCGGAACACGTTGGGCTGCTGGCGGGCGACGTCGGTGGCACCCATATAGATCACGCAAGGCAGGCCGAAGCGCGCGCATACGGTGGCGGTGGCGACGCCGTGCTGGCCGGCGCCGGTCTCAACAATGATCCGGATGCGGCCCATCCGCATCGCCAGCAGGATCT
>JACIYY010000245.1 GCA_014359685.1 Porphyrobacter sp.
GGGATCAGCGCCGCGCGGTATTGTGGGCCAACGTCCGGCCCCTGCCGGTCGCGCAGCGTGGGGTCGGCGACCACCGAGAAGAACACCCGCAGCAACTGGTCGTACCGCACCACGGCCGGGTCATAGACCACCTTCACCGTCTCGGCATGGCGGGTCACGCCGGAGGACACGGCGCTGTAGCGGGCGGACGCCGCATTGCCGCCGTGGTAGCCGGATACAGCGCTGGTGACGCCCTTCACATGGCTGAACACGGCCTCCACGCCCCAGAAGCATCCGCCGGCGAAGTAGGCGGTTTTGAGCCCCTCGCTTTCGCGGGCGACGTGCTCGGCGGCGGGCGCATCGAAGCTCGCCTCGGCCGCCCCGGCGGGCGCGCAGGCGGCCAGCACCAGGGCGCCCAGAGCGGCGATCATCGCGCCGCGCAGCGCCATCAGCCGAGCCCGAGCGCCGGCGCCATCCGTGTCACCAGCGCGGCCGCCGTGACGCCGAACCCGGCGAGGAAGGAGAGCACGGCATCGTTCCTGAACAGGCGCATCGCGGGTCCACTGAGCTGGAGGGAGGTGTTGGACGCATTGTGCCCCGGCGCCGATTGCGGCGGCCTGAACCGGGCGTAGGGTCCGGAGTCGAGGGTGGCCGCATCAGTGGCGGAAATGGCGCATCCCGGTGAACACCATCGCCAGCCCGGCGGCGTCGGCGGCGGCGATCACCTCTGCATCGCGCATCGCCCCGCCCGGCTGGATCACCACGCTGGCGCCCGCCTCGATCGCGGCGTCGAGGCCATCGGCGAAGGGCAGGAAGGCGTCGGAGGCCATCGCCGCGCCGACCGTGCGCGGCGCGGCCCAGCCGGCGGTTTCGGCCGCCTCGCGCGCCCGCATCGCCGCGATCCGCGCGCTGTCGCGCCGGTTCATCTGCCCGGCGCCGATGCCGGCGGTCGCGCGATCCCTCGCAAAGACGATCGCGTTGGACTTGACGTGGCGGGCGACGGTCCAGGCGAACAGCGCGTCGGCCAGCTCCCGCTCGTCAGGCGCGCGGCGGGTCACCACCTTGAGCGCTAGCCGATCGACCGCGCCCGAATCGCGGCTCTGCGCCAGCAGCCCGCCGGCGATGGGGCGGACGATCAGCCCGGCGCGGCGCGGGTCGGGCAGATCGTCGACCAGCAGCAGGCGCAGGTTGCGCTTGGCGGCGAAGGCTGCGCGCGCTGCCTCGTCGGCGCCGGGCGCGACCACCACCTCGGTGAAGATCTCGCAGATCGCCTGAGCGGTGGCGCCGTCCAGCGGGCGATTGCAGGCGACGATGCCGCCGAAGGCGGAGACCGGATCGCAGGCCAGCGCCGCCTGCCAGGCCTCCAGCAGCGTGCCCGCCTGCGCCACGCCGCAGGGATTGGCATGCTTGACGATCACCACCGTCGGATCCTGCCCGGCGAACTCCGCGACCAGCTCCAGCGCCGCGTCGGCATCGTTGTAATTGTTGTAGCTGAGCGCCTTGCCCTGCACCTGCTCGGCCTGGGGCAGCCCCTGCCCGTGCGGGCCGACAGGCGTATAGAGCGCGGCCTGTTGGTGCGGGTTCTCGCCATAGCGCAGCTCGGCCCGCTTGCGCCCGGTGATCGCCAGCAGCTCCGGGAAGGTCTGCTGCTGATCGGTGAAGGCGAACCATTGCGCGATCATCGAATCATAGGCGGCGGTGGCGGAGAAGGCCTTGGCCGCCATCCGCCTGCGGAACGCCAGCGTGGTCGCGCCGTCATGGCCGGCCAGCTCCTCCAGCAGCGCGCCATAATCGGCCGGATCGGTGACGATGGTCACGAAGGCGTGGTTCTTGCTGGCCGAACGGATCATCGCCGGGCCGCCAATATCGATGTTCTCGATGATCTCCTCGCGCGCCGCGCCGCGCCGGACGGTCTCCTCGAACGGATAGAGGTTGGAGACCAGCAGGTCGATCGGGGCGATATCGTGGGCATCCATCGCCGCGGCATGGGCCGGATCGTCGCGTACCGCCAGCAGGCCGCCATGCACCACCGGGTGCAGCGTCTTGACGCGCCCATCCATCATCTCGGGGTAGCCGGTCAGGTCGGCGACATCGCGCACCGACAGCCCGGCTTCGCGCAGCACGCGCGCGGTGCCGCCGGTCGAGACCAGCTCCACCCCGCCCTTGGCGAGGCGCGAGGCCAGTTCCACCAGCCCGCTCTTGTCCGATACCGACAGCAGCGCGCGGCGGATCGGGACCTGGCCGGCCGTGACCTCGCTTGCAGCCCCCTGCTTGACGTGCTCGCTCATTCCACCCCCGTCTTCCGTTTCTCGAACCGCCAGGCGAGGCGCTCGCCCCCGCGCGCAACCACCCCCTCGACGACCAGCTGCCGGGTCGCCTGCGGCACGCCGTCGCCGTCGATCCACAGGCTCTCGTCCAGCTCGATCGCGCCGTCCTGGCTGGCGAAGCCCCAGCAGCTGCCATCGGGCAGGTCAAGCCGGGCGCTGCCCCCGCCTGCCTCGATCATCGGATCAACGCCGGGGCCGAGATGAAAGCGCAGCGCGAACGGCACCCGTGCGCGCTGCCCCTTGCGGCCGGCGGGGATCAGCTGGTCCTCCCCCTCCAGCAGCCCGCCATCCGCGCGCAGCGCCAGCCGGCGGCGGTGGAGGAAGCCATAGCGGGCGAGATAGCCGTCATGGCTCGCCTCCACGATGCTGGCCACCGGCGCGTCGGGCGGGCCGTCCTGCCGGCGCTCGACCTCGACCTCGGTGACGCCCGCGCCCAGCCTGCCGCCGACCAGGACGGCGGTGGAATTGGCCTCGCCCAGCACCAGCGTGGAATGCGCCGCGCTCGCCCGCAGTCCCTGCTCGAGCCGCTGCGGCACCAGCCCGCCCGCGCAGGCCGCCCCGCCGCATCCGACCACCAGCCGGTGCGCGCCATGTGACAGCTCGAAGGCGAGGGTGGCGGCGCAGCCGGTGCGGGCGTGGCGGGCGAGGGGCGGCGGGGCGGCATCGATCTGCACCACGCTGGCCCCGCCCGACAGGCGCTGATAGCCCCAGCCGCGCGCGTCGGCGAGCGGTCGCGGGCGGATGCCGCTTGCCGCGACCAGCGCCGCGACCCGTGCCCCCGAGACGGCCGGCGCACCCTGCCAGCTTCCCAGCCCGCCATCGGAATGGGTGACGCCCAGCAGCGGCGGCACCAGCCGGGCGAGCATCGCGCGCTGCTCCTGCGGCGGGCCGCGCCGGGTCGCGCGGTAGCAGGCTGCAAGGTCGATCAGCAGCGCGATCGCCTCCATCTGCGCCAGCGGGCTGCGCGACAGCACGCCCCCGTCGGCTCCGACCAGCCCGTCCAGCGCCCGCGCCAATCCGGCCTCGCCGTGCAGGCGGCGGGGCTTGCCGTCAGGCAGCAGCAGGCCGGCGGCGACCAATGCGCACCAGGCGGCGACCTCGTTCAGCCGGTCCTCCGCCCTGCCAGCCGCCCGGTCGAGCCAGCGCGCGGTCTGTGCAATCGCCGCCAGGATGCGGGTCCGCGCGGCGGCATCGGGGCCGGACAGGATCAGCGGCGCGTGGATCAGCCAGCCGAGCAGGCGGTGGCCGACATGCCCGACCTGCCAGGCGGCGCCGGATGCGGGCTGCGGATTGGCGGCCAGCCAGTCGGCCAGCACCCGCTCCGCCGTGGGCGCGCATTGCGGCGCCGGGGCGCTGGCGGCGAGGTCGCGCAACCAGGTGAAGCCGTGGACCACGCGCTCGAGCGGCGGGGTCAGCCGTGCCGCCGGACCATAGTGCATGGTCGCCACCGGGCTCTTGATCCCGCAGACCAGGAAATGCCCGGCGCGCAGCGCCATCCCGGCCACGCGGTCGCCGGGCAGCGGGCTCTCCACCGTCGCCAGCAGCCGCAATCGCACCGGACGCCCGAATGGCCGCGCCAGCGCCGGGCCGGGCACGCCGAGGCGGTAGGCGAGCCGCACCAGCCGGTCGGTCGCCCGGACCGCAGGGGCCGCAAAGCCGGCTTCGGCTACTCCGGCGACATCGTGCGCCGCAAGGACCGCCGGCGAGGGCGGGGCGAACTCGCGGAGTGGCAGCTGCGGCGCTGCCCGATCGTCGGCATCCCCGCCATCCGGCTGCGCGCCGGCGGGGGAGGGGCGGTCATCCTCTGCCCGGCTCATCCGCCCTTCAGCGCCGCGATATTGCCCGCGTAGCAGTCCGGCCCCCCGGCGAACGCCGCCGACCCGGCCACCAGCACGTCGGCCCCGGCGCTGACGCACTGGCGCGCGATCGCGGGATTGACCCCGCCATCGACCTCCAGCCGCACGTCTCGGCCGGCCTTGTCGATCATCTTGCGCACCGCCTCGATCTTGCGCAGCTGCGAGGCGATGAAGCTCTGCCCGCCGAAGCCCGGATTGACGCTCATCACCAGAACCAGGTCGATGTCCTCGATCAGATAATCGAGCATCTTGGCCGGGGTCGCCGGATTGAGCGAGATGCCGGGCTTGCAGCCTGCGGCCCTGATCGCCTGCACGGTGCGGTGGACGTGCGGCCCGGCCTCGGGATGGACGGTGATGATGTCGGCGCCGGCCTGGGCGAAGGGTTCGATCCACAGATCGACCGGCGAGACCATCAGGTGGACGTCGAACGGCCTGGCGCTGTGCGGCCGCAGCGCCTTCACCACCGCCGGGCCGATCGTCAGGTTGGGGACGAAATGGCCGTCCATCACATCGACATGGATCCAGTCGGCCCCCGCCGCGTCGATCGCACGCACCTCCTCCCCGAGCCGGGCGAAGTCGGCGGACAGGATCGAGGGCGAGATCAGCGGGCTCGTCATGGACACGGCCCCGCTTAACAGCGCAGCTGGCGGCAACAAGCGCATCCGTCCCATTTTCCACACGGCTGCACGGCCGGTCCGGTGCTTTTGCGCGTCGATCGCGCCGCCAAGCCGCCGCATGGGAGGGCGTGCCGAACGATTCCGATCTTGCGGACAGCGCACCCGGCCGCACGCTCTCTTCTCTCCTCGATGAAAGGTGGCGCATGACGCAGCTCAGTCCGGTGACATCGCTGTTCGCCGCAGCGACGCAGGCGGCCAAGCGGCTGCTCCCCGAGCGATGGACCAGGCGGCTGCGCCTGATGGCGAACGGCAAGCCGATGGTCGGCCGCGTCGATCTCGGCGATCTCGGCCGGCTCGGCCCGATCAGCTCCCATTTCGGGGAGGAGCGCGGCACCCCGATCGACCGTTTCTACATCGAACGCTTCTTCGAACGGCACAGCGCCGATATCGCCGGCCACGTTCTGGAGGTCGGCGACGCGTCCTATTCCCGCCGCTTCGGCGGCACCCGCATCACCGGGCAGGACGTGCTGCACGTCAAGGAGGGCAATCCGCACGCGACCATCGTCGGCGACCTGTCGCAGCCCGGCCTGCTGCCCGAGGCGGCCTTCGATTGCATGATCATCGCCCAGACGCTGATGCTGCTCTATGATATGCACGCCGCCGCTGCCGAGCTGAAGCGTGCGCTGAAGCCCGGCGGAATCCTGCTGCTGACCGTTCCCGGCGTCACCACGGTCGACCGCTACGGAATGGCGCGACCGCTGGTACTGGTCGCTGACCGAACATTCGGGGCTCCCCAGCCGCGATGCGGGTGCCGATTGCCAGCGTGCCGTCGCTCGATCCGTCGTCGACCACGATCACGTCCAGCCGGGGATAGGTCTGCGCCAGCGCGCTGCGGATCGATCGGTCAATGAAGCGCTCCATGTTCCAGGCCGGGATGACCACGGTCACGCTGGGCAGGTCGCAATCGCTGGTCGTCGTCACCTGCCCCACCCGGATCATCCCCCGCGTCCCGCCCTGCTTCGCCACGGCCCGCATGTCCGTTGCGTCCCTTCGATACCGGGTCCGCTGGTGCGGACTGCCCGAATTCACCCCAAGTTCACGGCCCCTGCGGCAGATTTGCGCCCATCAGACCGCGTTGCCGCCGATGTTTCCATCGCCGCCAGAGGCTTCGCACCCTCCTCTTAATGGACCATTAGCCTTGCCTGCACAGCACATGAAACGCACTCTTGCGGCCCTCGCCGCCCTGTCGATCGCTGCCCTTCCGGCGGCGGGACTGGCGGTGACCTTCCGCCAGGATGTGCCCAACGATCCGGCGCGGTGTCGCCCGGGCGCGGGTCCGGCGGTGCAGATCACCGTCACCGGCGTCAAAGCCAGCACCGGCAAGATGCGCGTGCAGCTCTACCGCGCCACCGAAGAGGACTGGCTGGCCAAGGGGCGCTGGATCCACCGCATCGAGGTGCCCGCGCAGGCCGGACGGATGAGCTTTTGCATGCCGGTGCCGCAGGCCGGGTCCTATGGCATCGCCATCCGCCACGACATCAACGGCAACGGCAAAACCGACATCACCCGCGACGGCGGCGGCATGTCGAACAACCCGTCGATCAACATCTTCAATCTCGGCAAGCCGAGCTATCGCCGGGTCGCCTTCAGCGTGGGCGAGGGGGCCGTCCCGATTTCCATCCAGATGCGCTACTTCTCGGGCAGCTGAGCGCGACGGGCGCGCCACAGGCGCCACAGCAGGCCGGGCGCCGCCAGCAGCGGATGCCGTTCCCGCCACGGCGTCAGCGGCACCGCGATCCCGGTGTGCCGCTCGACCTTCCACGCGGCATAACGGGCCGCCCCGTCGAAGGTCGCCGCCGCGCGCAGCAGCCGCAGCGCATTCAGCGCCTTGCCCCAGCGCCGCCGCCGCGCCCACCAGCGGAGGATGGCCTGCCGCTCGTGCGTGCCGAGCCGGGGCGCCAGCACGGCGCCGGGCACCGCCCCCTGGCCATCGACCGCAATTCCCGCCTGCGCCAGCGCCGCCTCCAGCAGGGTGCGATAATGGGCGGGGTCGGCGGCGAGGATCGCGTCCTCGCGCCCCGGCGCCTCCACCCGCAATTCGGCGCGATAGGTGGCGCGGAACAGGGCGCGCCAGTAATCCGGATGGGTGCCGCGATCGGGCCCCAGCGCCACCGCCAGCCGGGCGGCGGTGCGGGCGCAGGCGGCAATAGCGGCGCGCACCTGCGCGGCCTCCTCAGCCCCGCTCGCCCACACCAGCGCGCTCGGCTGGACGAAGCGGGCCCAGATGGTGGTGTCGAGCGAGGCACCGGAGGCGGCATGGGCGAAGGTCGCCAGCCGCATCGTCGCCACCTTGGCGCGCAGCGTTCCGCCGGCGAAGGGCTGCTCCAGATAGGAAACCAGCGGCCACAGCCCCCGCTCGCGCGGGCCGGGCAGCAGGACGTAGAAATCGAGCACCCCGTCGAGCGACCCGGTCCGCAGGTTGGAGCCGTAGAACAGCACCGCGACAGCGCCCGCCGTGCGCGCCAGTTCGGTCGCCAGCCCGGTGATCGCCGGATGGACCGGACCCGCGGCGACGCCGCTGTCGATGCCGGGTACCACGCCGCGCGTCGCGCGAACGGCGGCGGTCACGGTGCGACGAAGCGCAGCTTCGGACCGGCGGCGATGCGATAGCGCCCGGCCGGGAACGCCTCTCCGTCGAGAATGAAGCGCTCGTTCAGTTCCACCTCGAAGGCGCTGCCGCCGATCAGGTGATAGCCGCGCTGCCCGAGATGGCGGCTCGCCAAGCCGCTCAGCATCAGCGGCGCGCGCAGCAGCAGGCTGGGCCGCGCCACGTCCACCAGCGCCATGCGCAGCGCGCCTGCGACCTTGCGGAACGGGCGCAAGCCTGCGGGCAGGCGATCGAGCGTGGAGGCGAACAGCAGGTATCGCTGGTCCTCACGCCCGCGCCCGCTATGCGGCACCGGCCGGCCGGTATCGTCGCGCACCACCATCGGCGTTGCGCGGCGCCAGCGATCGTCCGCCCCGCCGAGCAGCGCCCGCAGCAGCGTCCACGCCGTGGTCACCGCCACGGCCGCCGCGTTGAAGACGCCCCTGCGATGCGATTCCTGGGCCAGTCCGACGGCGTCCGAATAGAGGCCGGCGCCGAGGACGAAGCCGATCACGCGCGCATCGGCATTGTCGGCCTGCGATACGATCAGCGGCCGGCGCTGGACGATCCGCCCTTCCCCGGCCGCGCGCAGAGCCTCTTCCATCGTCCAGGTGCTCGGCAGGCCGAGATCGTGGGCCAGTGCGTTGGTCTTGCCGCTGGGCATCACGATCAGCGGCGGCCAGCAATCGCCAAAATAGTCCGCCCCGCAGGTCAGCACGTCGCGGACCGTGCCGTCGCCGCCATCGACCACCAGATAGTCGATCCGTTGTTCGGCAAAGCGGGCGAGGATGGCGCGGATCGCGCGCCGCTTCACAGGCGTCTCGACCAGCAGCGTGGCGCGGCCGGTCCAGGCCGGCTGGCTGGCGCCGCCGCGACGGCTGTGCGGATTGCGGATCACCCCCACCAGCGGGACCCGCCGCGTCGAGGGGGACAACCGGCCGGCCAGCGCGCGGGCGACCGGCGGTGG
>JACIYY010000246.1 GCA_014359685.1 Porphyrobacter sp.
GTCCGGGGTGGCAGGATGTGGTCAGCCGGTGCTCGATGCCATGAACCCGCCACGAACAGGAATATGGTGGGCGGTGAGGGGCTCGAACCCCCGACCCTCTCGGTGTAAACGAGATGCTCTACCAGCTGAGCTAACCGCCCCGTCGGCGCGGCCCTAGCGGATCGTGCGGGGCCGGAAAAGCCGCCGTGGCCCGATCAAACCAGCTGCATCGAATCGCGGCCGATCTCCGCGAAATAGCGCGCCATCGCATCGGCGGCGCGTTCGGTCAGGCCGATGAAGGCGCGGCGCCTGTCGGCCTCGTCCTCGACCCGTTCGAGAAGGCCTGCATCGGTCATCTGCGCGATCCAGCGCAGGGCCGTGGTCGGGGGCACGCCGCTGGCGATGCATAGCGAAGAGACCGAGACGCGGACATGCTCGGCCCGGGCGGCGGTCAGATCGAGCAGCATGTCCCAGGCGGGATCGGCGAACAGGTTGCCCTCGATGAACTGCGCGCGCAGCTGTCGCTGACGGATGATCCGGCGGACCAGCCGGGGATCGGGAAGCGGCGGCCGGGTGGTGCGGGTCGGCCGCTCGCTGCCAGGATCACCGGTGCCGGCAAAGGGGAGCGCGGGGCTCGCCACCCGGCCACCCGCGCCGCCGGCCTCGCCCGCGCTGCTGCCGAAGGGGTCGAGGCGGGAGGCGATCTGGCTGACCTGTTCCGTCAGGCGCAGCAGCGTCAGGCGGTCGGCCTCGCTGATCTCCCGCACCTGCCCGTCGCGTCCTGCGGCCAGCACCCGGCCGAGCGCGATCGCCCGGTCGGCGGGGCCGGGATCGACCAGGATCTGCGGCGCCGAGCGCTGGCAGCATGCGAACACCGCGTCCAGGGCGGCGGTCCCGGTGGCGACGATAAGCTGCGCTGCGCTGCCGCTCGCGGCCACGGCGTCGGCCCGCGCCAGCGCCGCCAGCGAGGGTTCGTCGGCCAACGGGCAGTCGATCAGGATCGCCTCGCCCGGCGGCGGCGGGCGCTCTGCGGTCAGTGCTGCCAGCGGCCCTTCGGTGGCGATCCCGAAGCCCGCCTGCACCGCTTCCTCGCGCAGCGCATCGAGCCGATGCCGACGGTCGGCGAAGATCGACAGCATCGGCGCGCCGGCCGCCGCAGCGGCGCCATAGTCGAAATCGGCCTGCGGCATTGGCGCCTCCTCTTGCCGGGATCCCCACAATGGGCGCGCGAGCGGCGTGTCGTCAATGATGTCGGGCGGCGATCAGTCGGCGAAGGGGTTGCGGACCAGGATGGTGTCGTCGCGCTCCGGACTGGTGGAGACGCTGGCCACCGGGGTCTCGATCAACTCCTCGATCCGGCGGATATACTTGATCGCCTGCGCCGGCAGATCGGCCCAGCGGCGGGCGCCGCGCGTGGTGCCGGCCCAGCCCTCCATCTCCTCATAGACCGGCTCCAGCCGGGCCTGCTCGACCGAACTGGAGGGCAGGTAATCGATGACCCGTTCGCCCTGCGGGCCGCGCAGCCGGTATCCGGTGCAGATGCGGATCGTCTCGAACCCGTCGAGCACGTCGAGCTTGGTCAGGGCGATGCCGGTGACCCCGCTGAGCGCGCAGGACTGGCGCACCAGCACCGCGTCGAACCACCCGCAGCGGCGCTTGCGCGCGGTGACGGTGCCGAATTCGTGCCCGCGCTCGCCCAGCCGCTGGCCGATCTCGTCCTCCAGCTCGGTCGGGAACGGGCCGGAGCCGACGCGCGTGGTATAGGCCTTGACGATGCCGAGCACGAAGCCGGCGGCATTGGGACCCAGCCCGCTGCCGCTCGCCACCGTGCCGCTGACGGTGTTGGAGCTGGTGACGAACGGATAGGTGCCGTGGTCGACATCCAGCAGCACCCCTTGCGCGCCTTCGAACAGGATGCGCGCCCCTTCCGCCCGCACCGCGCGCAGCCGCCGCCACACCGGCTGCGCGAAGGCCTGCACGAAGGGCGCGATCCCGCGCAGATCGGCGAGCAGCTGCGCACGGTCCACCGGCGCCTCGCCGAAGCCGGCCCGCAGCGCATCGTGATGGGCGCACAGCCGGTCGAGCAGCGGCTCCACATGGTCGAGATGGGCAAGGTCGCAGACGCGGATCGCACGGCGGCCGACCTTGTCCTCGTAGGCCGGGCCGATGCCGCGCCCGGTGGTGCCGATCCGGCCCTTGCCGGCGGCCGCCTCGCGCAGCCCGTCGAGGTCGCGGTGCAGCGGCAGGATCAGCGGGCAATTGTCGGCGACGGCGAAATTGTCGGGAGTGATCACCACCCCCTGCCCTTCGAGCCGGGCGATCTCGTCGCGCAGCGCCCAGGGATCGAGCACCACGCCGTTGCCGATGATCGACAGCGTGCCGGTGACGATGCCGCTGGGCAGCAGCGACAGCTTGTAGGTGGTGCCGCCGACCACCAGCGTGTGCCCGGCATTGTGCCCGCCCTGGAAGCGCACCACCACGTCGGCGCGCGCGGCCAGCCAGTCGACGATCTTGCCCTTGCCCTCATCGCCCCACTGGGCGCCGATCACGGTGACGTTGGGCATGGTCGGTCCTGATTCCTCGTAACAAGCGGCGCGGCGCTAGGCCGCTTGCCTGCCAAGGGCAAGCCGGCGTTCATCCGCACTGCGCAGAGTGGCGCACGCTCGGCAACCGGAACGAGGATTCTGCGATGCGCCTGCCCCCCATCGCCTGCGCTGCGGCGACGCTGGCCGTCCTCGCCGCGATCGGCTCCGCCCCCGCCGCGCCCCCCCTCGCGGCGGAGGCGGCCCCGGCCAGCCGGACCCTGGCCTATGGGCCGGACCCGATGCAGGCGCTCGATTACTGGCCCGGCCCGCGCGCCAACGCGCCCCTGGTGGTGTTCGTCCATGGCGGCGGCTGGAAGTGGGGCGACAAGCAGATGATGGACGGCTCCGCCAAGCTCGAGCACTGGCGCGCGCTCGGCTATGCAGTGGCTTCCGTGAACTACCGGCTGGTGCCCGAGGCCCGCGTCGAGGAGCAGGCCGCCGATATCGCCGCGGCATTGGCTTTCCTCAGGCAGCGGGCGGCGCAGCTCGGCTTCGACGGAACGCGCATCGCGCTGGTCGGCCACAGCGCCGGCGCGCATCTCGTGGCGCTGGTCGGAACCGACCCCGCCTATCTCGCCGGCGCGGGCCTGTCCTTGGCCGATATCGCCGGGATCGTGGCGCTCGACGGCGCCGCCTATGACGTGCCCGCGCAGATGGATGAGGGTCCGCGCGTCATGCAGGGCACCTACCGTCAGGCCTTCGGCACCGACCCCGCGCGACAGGCGCAGCTTTCGCCGATGCACCACGCCGCAGCGCCCAATGTCGATGAATTCCTGATCCTCCATGTCCAGCGCCAGGACGGCACCCGCCAGAGCCAGCAGTTCGCCGAGGCGCTGCGGCGCGGCGGCAGCCGCGTCACCATTCAGGGCCTCGCCGGCGAGGGGCTGCGCGGCCATGCGCAGATCAACCGCCAGCTGGGCGAGCCCGATTATCCCGCGACGGCCACCGTGGACGCCTTTCTCGCGCAGGTCCTGGGCTAGCCGGCCGGGGCCAGCGCCTTCGCATTGTCGCCGTCGAGAACGTGCGAGCAGCCGAGCGCACGGGCCTCGTCGGCGGCCGACAGGGCGGCGATTGTGCGCCAGCCCGCCGCGCGCAGGGCGGCGGCGGCGGCGGGGTCGTGGCCCAGCGGCAGGAAGACCGCGTCGCGCGCCGGCTCGGCCGCCTTGACCGCCTCGACCAGTTCCTCGGGGTACAGCGAGAAGCCGGTCGCGGCCTCTTCGCTGCCCGCGATCATATAGGTCCCGCCGCGCCCCAGCGCGGTCCGCACGCCATCGGCATAGAGCGTGAAGCCGAACCAGCTCTGATATTCAAAGCCATGGCGTTCAGACGGGTCGAGCGTCAGCCGGGCGCGGCCGTCTACGCGGGCGGCGATCCGCCGCAGCCCGTCGATCCGGCTGGCGAGCGAGCCGTGGACGTCGATGGCCGACAGCCGCTCGATCGCCCGCTCGAACGGCCCGCTGGCATAGAGCAGCGGAACGAACGCCTCGCCGCCCGCCGCGACCAGCCCGCCGGCATCCTTGCTGTCCAGCTCCCGCCGGACCGCCTGCACCTGGCCGGGCGAGAGCGACGCCCGCTCGGCAAGCGTATCGACGAGGTCGGGAAGCGTGAAATCGACCGAAATGCCGCCGGCGCCGGCCGCCTCCAGCGCGGCGATCGCCAGCTCGACGATCTCCGCCGCCGCCGCGACGGAGTCGCTGCCGACCAGCTCTGCCCCCAGTTGCAGGTTCTCCCGCCGGGGATCGAGCATGTCGCCGACCATCCGCGCCACCTGCCCGGCATAGCACAGCCGCAGCGGGCGCGGCCGGGCGGCGAGGCTGGTGGCGGCGATGCGCCCGACCTGCGGGGTGATGTCGGACCGCAGCGCCAGCATCCGCAGGCTGCGCGGATCGACGAAACGGAACATCTGCCGGCTCTGCAAGCCCGGCATCCGCCGCAGCATCGACTTCTCGAACTCGATCAGCGGCGGGCGCACCCGGTCGTAGCCATTGGCGTCCATCACCCCCAGCACCGCGTGCTCGATCCGGGCGGCGGCGGCCGTGCTTTGCGGCAGGCGGTCCTCCAGCCCCTCGGGCAGAAGGTCGGCGTCGGGTTCGGGCTCGGGTTGCGTCATGCGCGGGGGCTTAGCGGGGCGCGACGCGCCTGTCAGGTCAGAACGCCAGCGCCTTGACCAGCTTCACGCCTTCGAGCGCACCGGCGCTGTCGATCACCTCCGGCGGGATCGGCTGATCGACGCTCAGCAGCAGCACCGCCTCGCCCCCGGCCTGGCGCCGGCCGAGATGGAAGGTGCCGATATTGATCCCCGATTGCCCCAGCAGGCTGCCGATCCGGCCGATGAAGCCGGGCGCATCCTGATTGACGATATAGAGCATGTGGCCGTCGAGATCGGCCTCGATCCCGATGCCGAAGATCTCCACCAGCCGCGGCGCGCCATTGCCGAACAGCGTGCCGGCCACCGACCGGTCGCCCTGGCTGGTCGAGACGGTGACCCGCACCAGCGTGGCATAGACCCCTTCGCGCTCGTTGCGGATCTCGCGCACCTCGATCCCGCGCTCGCGGGCGAGGAACGGGGCGTTGACCATGTTCACGCTTTGCGAATAGCGCTTCATCAGTCCGGCCAGCACCGCGCCCACGATCGGCTTCTGGTTGAGCTGCGCTGCGGCGCCCTCGGTCTCGATGCTGATGCTGGGCAGGTGGCCGTGGGCGAGCTGCCCGATCAGCGAACCGAGCTTTTCCGCCAGCGCCATATAAGGCTTGAGGCGCGGCGCCTCTTCGGCCGAGAGGCTGGGCATGTTGAGCGCGTTGGTCACCCCGCCTACGATCAGACAGTCGCTCATCTGC
>JACIYY010000247.1 GCA_014359685.1 Porphyrobacter sp.
CGCCCGAGATGCCGACCGCGATATACACTTCCGGCGCGACGATCTTGCCGGTCTGGCCGACCTGGTAATCGTTGGGGACGTAGCCCGCATCGACCGCGGCGCGGCTGGCCCCGACCGCCGCCTTCAGCTTGTCCGCCAGCGGGAGGATGAGCTGCTGGAAGGTCTCGGCGTCCTTCAGCGCGCGGCCGCCGGACACGATCACCTTGGCGCTGGTCAGTTCGGGCCGTTCGCTGCGCGCCAGTTCGGCGCCGACGAAGCGCGACAGCCCGGCATCGCCGGGGGTGCCGGAAACCGGCTCGATCGCGGCCGATCCGCCCTCGGTCGCCGCCTTCTCGAACGCCGTGCCGCACACGGTCAGGACCAGCTTGGGATCGCTGCTTTCGACCTTGGCGATAGCGTTGCCGGCATAGATCGGACGGGTGAAGGTCTTCTCGCCCTCCACCGACAGCACGTCCGAGATCTGCATCACGTCGAGCAGCGCGGCGACGCGCGGGGCGACATTCTTGCCGCGCGCGGTGGCGGGGGCGACGAAGGCGTCGTAACCGTCCATCAGCCCGGCGATCAGCGGGGCGAGGTTTTCCGGCAGCGCGTTCTCGAAGGCCGGGTCGTCGGCGACGCGAACGGTGCCGATCCCGGCGATCCTGGCGGCGGCTTCGGCGACGCCCGAGCAGTTCGAGCCGGCGACCAGCAGGTCGACCTCGCCCAGCCTGGCAGCCGCGGTCACCGCCGGCAGGGTCGGATCCTTCAGCGATGCATTGTCATGTTCAACAAGGACGAGGGTCTTCATCCGGCGACTCCCAAAGTCTTGAGCTT
Organism: Porphyrobacter sp.; assembly: GCA_014359685.1. GTDB lineage: Bacteria > Pseudomonadota > Alphaproteobacteria > Sphingomonadales > Sphingomonadaceae > Croceibacterium. The sequence continues at coordinate 814 of JACIYY010000247.1, forward strand.
GGCGACCAGCGCATCGACATCGGCGACCTTCTCGCCCGCCTGGCGAACCGGCGGCTCCTTGACCGACAGCGTCCTGAGGCGGGGTTCGATGGCGACGCCGTAATCGGCGGGGGTCTTGACATCGAGCGGCTTCTTCTTGGCCTTCATGATGTTGGGCAAGGAAGCGTAGCGCGGCTCGTTCAGGCGAAGGTCGGTGGTGACGATCGCCGGCAGCGCCAGCCGCACCGTCTCCATCCCGCCATCGACCTCGCGGGTCACCGCGACCTGATCGCCGTCGATCTCCACCTTGCTAGCGAAGGTGCCCTGCGGTCGCCCCATCAGCGCGGCCAGCATCTGCCCGGTCTGGTTGCAATCGTCGTCGATCGCCTGCTTGCCGAGGATCACCAGCCCCGGCTGTTCCTCAGCGGCGATGGCCTTGAGCAGCTTGGCCACCGCCAGCGGCTCGACCTCGGCATCGGTTTCCACCAGGATCGCCCGGTCGGCGCCCATGGCCAGCGCGGTGCGGAGCGTCTCCTGCGCCTTGGCCGGGCCGATGCTGACGACCACGATCTCCTCGGCCTTGCCGGCTTCCTTGAGCCGCAGCGCCTCTTCGACCGCGATCTCGTCGAACGGGTTCATGCTCATCTTGACGTTGGCGAGATCGACGCCGCTGCCATCGGGCTTGACCCGCGGCTTGACGTTGTAATCGATCACCCGCTTGACGGGCACGAGGATCTTCATTCCACCTTCCTTTCACGCTCTCCGGGCCGTGCCGCAGCCATATCCGGGCTGGCGACCGGCACACATCCGGCTCGACGGCGGACGGCGCCTGCGCCATCGCCGCTGGGCCGGCAGCGTCCGCGCCGATCGGGAGCCGGGCTGCCGGCCTCGATCATCCCGACGTGCCTCGACACGCGGCCACGCCTTAAGCACGGATTCGCCCGAGCGCCACAGGCAAAGCCGGGTTTGATGGCAGCGTCGCCCCCGCCGGAAAACCCGCGCGGTGCGCTTTCGCAGCCGGGCCGCTTCTGCCACTGCCGTGCGGAGATGATCGCTTCGCCTGCCACCGTGACCCCGTCCATGGCCGATGCCGAGCAGGCGCTGCGCCGGGTGTTCGGCTTCGACGCCTTTCGCGGGGTGCAGCGGCAGGTCGTGGAACGAGTGATGGCCGGCCGCTCCACGCTGGCGGTGATGCCGACCGGCGCGGGCAAGTCGCTGACCTACCAGCTTCCCGCCACCCTGTTGCCGGGCACCTGCATCGTCATCTCGCCGCTGATCGCACTGATGCACGACCAGCTGCGCGCCGCCCGCGCCAACGGCATCCGCGCGGCCACCCTGACCAGCGCCGACAGCGACCAGATGGCGACCGAGGCGGCGCTGCGCGCCGGCACGCTGGACCTGCTCTACGTGGCGCCGGAACGGGCCAGCCAGCCGCGTTTCCGCGCCCTGCTGGCGGACGCCAAGCTGGCGCTGTTCGCGGTGGACGAGGCGCATTGCGTGTCCGAATGGGGCCATGATTTCCGCCCCGATTATCGCCTGTTGCGGCCTCTGCTCGATGCCTTCGGCGCGGTGCCGCGCCTCGCGCTGACGGCCACCGCCGATGCGCATACGCGGGCCGATATCCTCGCTCAGCTCGGGATCGCGGCCGACGGGCTGATCGTTGCCGGGTTCGATCGGCCCAACATCCGCTACACCATCAGGGCGCGGCAGAACGGGCTGGCCCAGCTCCAGCACGTGCTGCGCGACCAGCGCGGCGCCGGGATCATCTACGCGCCGACACGGCGACAGGTGGAGGAGCTGGCGGCGAAGCTGACGACGCCGCAGCGGCCGGTCCTGCCCTACCATGCCGGCCTGCCGCCCCAGCAGCGCGCCGCCAATCAGGCTTCTTTCGTCGCATCGGAAGACATGGTGATGGTCGCCACGATCGCCTTCGGCATGGGGATCGACAAGCCCGACGTGCGCTTCGTCGCCCATGCCGGCCTGCCAAAGTCGATCGAGGCCTATTACCAGGAAACGGGCCGCGCCGGGCGCGACGGCGACCCGGCGGAGGCGGTGATGCTGTGGGCCGCCGGCGATTTCCGCCAGGCGCGCCAGCGGCTGGAGGAGGTCGAGCCCGAGCGGCGCGGCGGGGAGCGGACGCGGCTCGACGCGCTGGCCGCGCTGGTGGAGGCGCCGGGCTGCCGCCGCGCCATCCTGCTACGCCATTTCGGTGAGGACCCGCCGGCCACCTGCGGCAATTGCGACAATTGTCTGGCGCCGCCGCAGGTGATCGACGCCACCGATCTGGCGCGCAAGCTGCTCTCGGCGGTCTATCGCACCGGGCAGAGCTTTGGCCTCGGCCATGTCCAGAAGGTGCTGACCGGCGCGCACGATGATCGCGTCGTGCAGCGCGGCCACGACAGGCTCAGCGTGTTCGGGATAGTCGCCGGAGAGGAGGCGCGGCTGATCCAGCCGCTCGCCCGGATGCTGCAGGCGCGCGGCAGCCTGGTGGCGACCGAGCATGGCGGGCTGCGGCTGGGCGGCGATGCGAGGGCGATCCTGAAGGGTGACAGCCGGGTGGAGATCGTCCGCCCGCCCGCCGCCGAGCGTCGCCGCAGCGCCACAGCGCCGCTTACCCCGGCCAGCGAGGCCGACGCCGGCCTGTTCGATGCGCTGCGGGCGCTGCGGCTGCGACTCGCGCGCGACGAGGAGGTGCCGCCTTACGTGATCTTTCACGATTCCACCCTGCGGGCGATGGCTGCCGCACGTCCGGCGACGCTCGCTCAGCTGGGCACGATTCCGGGTGTCGGCGCGCGCAAGCTGGAGCGATACGGTCAGGCCTTCCTCGACACGATCACCGCCCACCGCAACTGATGGTGCGCACCCTTCGTTCGATCCTCGGTCCGGGGTGGCAGGATGTGGTCAGCCGGTGCTCGATGCCATGAAC
>JACIYY010000248.1 GCA_014359685.1 Porphyrobacter sp.
CTCGGCCAGACCGGCAAGATCGTCGCGCCGGAAGTGTATATCGCGGTCGGCATCTCGGGCGCGATCCAGCACCTGGCCGGGATGAAGGACTCCAAGGTCATCGTCGCCATCAACAAGGACGAAGATGCGCCGATCTTCCAGGTCGCCGACATCGGCCTCGTCGCGGACCTGTTCAAGGCCGTGCCCGAGCTCACCGAAAAGCTCTGACCGCCCATCGGTGCAGCCTGTTCGCGCGCAGCGGCGGTGGTCTGATGGCCCTGTCCTGGGGGGAACAGAACCCGGAGAACGTCGCCGCAATCGCAGGGATCTATCCGGTTGCCAATCTTGCCAGCTATCCGGGCGTCGACCAGGCTGCGGATGCCTTTTCCATCACGCCCGCCGCGCTTGCCGAACACTTGCCGCGATACAACCCCATCGACAACATCGCCAATTTGGCCAAAGCTTGGGTGCCGATCTACATCATTCATGGCGATTCCGACGAAGTCGTTCCGCTGCGCGACAATTCCGCGATCCTGGAGCATCGGTATTCCGATCTTGGCGGCCCGATCACCCTGCGCATCGTTCCGCACCAGGGCCATAGCCTGAGCGACCTGTTTTTCGAGGATGCGCACCTGGCGCGCTTCGTGATCGAGCAGGCGATCGAGGGGGCGGGCAGGGACTGAAACGCCGGCGGCGCCCCGATCATGCGCCGCGCCGCACACGGTGTTGGGCTGGGACGTGCCGGACATCCGCGCGGCGATGGCCGATCTGCGCGCCAGGGGATCAGGTTCGAGATATGCGACGGCTTCGGGCAGGACGAGGGCGGCGTGTGGCGCTCCAAGGCACCCGACCCGCCCGGTTCAACGATCCGGAGGGCAGCAATCTCTCGGGTCGCCCAGCACGGCTAGGCCGCGCAATCCTCGCACAGCCCGCGCAGTTCGATCACGGGGCGGACCTCCGCGAACCCGGCATCGCGGCCTGCGGCGCGCAGGGCACCCGTGACGCGGTCGTCGTCGAGGTGGCCGGCCCTGCCGCAATCGTCGCAGATCAGGAAGATGCAATCGTGCCGGCACCCGGGATGGGCGTTGGCGAGATAGGCATTGGCGCTCTCGATCCGGTTAGCGAGGTTGGTCCGCACGAACAGATCGAGGATGCGATAGACGCTGTTGGCCGCCACGCGCTTGCCGCGCGCGTGGCCGACGGTTTCCGCGATGTCATAGGCCGAAGCGGGGCGATCCTGCGCCGCCAGCGCGGCGAAGACGTCGGCGCGCATCTGTGTCCATTGCTCGCCGGCGCCGGTCAGCACGCGCTTCGCCTCTTCGACGAGGCGCGTCCCCGAATGTTCGTGATGGCTGTGCACGCTGACGCCTTTTTCGCCCATGGGCGAAATATAGGCGTGTGGCGGGAGCACGGCAATCAGCCGGTGCGGAAGCTGGCGCGATAGAGGTCCGGGAACAGCGCCCGCAGGCCTGCGATCTTGGGCGCATCCCAGCGGCGGATATAGGCGTGATCCGGGTTGCGATGGGCGAAATCCTGGTGTTCGGCCTCTGCCGGGTAGAAGCGCCGGGGGTTCTCGATCGCGGTGACGATCGGACGGCTCCACACCCCGCTGGCGCGCATCTGCGCGAGATAGGCGCCGGCGACCGCACGCTGCTCGGCACTGACGGGGATCAGCGCCGCGCGGTATTGTGGGCCAACGTCCGGCCCCTGCCGGTCGCGCAGCGTGGGGTCG
>JACIYY010000249.1 GCA_014359685.1 Porphyrobacter sp.
CGCAGATCGGGCGACGTATCGACCAGCAGCCTTGCGCCCGCCTCGCTTTCGACCATGATCGAGACCCGCGTGCGGCGGTTGCGGGGGTTGCCGGGGTCGCACTCGCCCCAATCGTCGCCGATCCGGGGCACGCCGGTCGAGGTGCCCGATCCCAGCAGCAGCACCTTCACGGCACCGCGGCCTTGCCGAACAAGCGGTGGAAATTGGCCGTGGTCTGCGCCGCCAGCGCCTCCACGCTCTGCCCGCGCAGGGCCGCAACGAACGTGGCGGTGTCGCGCATGAAGGCCGGTTCACACGGGCGGCCGCGATGCGGCACCGGCGCCAGGAACGGGCTGTCGGTTTCCACCAGCAGGCGATCATCGGGAATTTCGACCGCGAAATCCTGTATTTCGCGTGCGTTCCTGAAGGTGATGATGCCCGATAATGAGATCGTCAGCCCCAGATCGAGCACCCCGCGCCCGAACCGGGCCGAGGCGGTGAAGCAGTGGATCAGCGCCGGGAAGGCGCCCTTCCCCGCCTCCTCCCGCAGGATCGCCAGCGTGTCCTCCTCGGCATCGCGCGTATGGATGATCAGCGGCAGGCCGGTGGCGCGCGATGCCGCGATATGGACCCGGAACAGGTCGCGCTGCACCGCCCGGTCGGACTTGTCGTAGTGATAATCGAGTCCGCTCTCGCCGATCCCGATCACGCGCGGATGGGCCGCGGCATCGAGCAGCGCGCCCTCGCCCATGTCGGCGTGCTGGTCGGCCTCATGCGGGTGGATGCCGATGCTGGCCCACACGTCGGGCTCGCGCTCTGCGGTGGCGACCACGTCGGCCCATTCGCTGCGCCGGGTCGAGATGTTGAGAAAGCCGCCGATCCCGGCCTTGCGGGCGCGCTCCAGCACCTCCGCCTGCCGCTCGACCAGGCCGGGATAATTGAGGTGGCAGTGGCTGTCGACCAGCATCAGGCCGCCGCCTCCGCCGGCAGATCGAGGCGTGGGAACACCGGGCGCGGATTGTCAACGCGGATCGGCCCCATCGCCGGATCGTGCGCCAGCGCGGCGAAGCTGCGGTCGGCGGGCGCAATGCACAGCATGTCGAGCAATTGCGCGGCCGCACCGGGCGTGACCGGGGCGATCGCCACCGAAAGGTCGCGGATCGCGCCGCATAGCGTCGCCAGCACGCGCTGCATCCGCGCCGGGTCGGTCTTGCGCAGCGCCCAGGGCGCCTGTTCGTCGACATAGGCGTTGCAGGCGAACACCGCCTTCATCCATGCCTCCAGCCCGGCGGCGAAGGCGAGCTTCTCAAACGCCTCGGGCAGTTCGATCGCGCAGGCATGGTGGACCAGATCGCGCAAGGCCTGGTCGGGCTCGGTGACCGGCGCCTCGGCCTCGATCCGCCCGCCGCAATGCTTGGCGATGAAGCTCAGCACCCGCTGGGCGAGATTGCCGAAGCTGTTGGAGAGTTCAGAATTGGTCCGGTTTACAATCGCTTCCACGGACCAGCTGCCATCCTGCCCGAAACTGAACTCGCGCAGCAGGAAATAGCGCAGCGGATCGACGCCGAAGCGGTCGGCCAGCTCGCCCGGATCGGTGACATTGCCCAGCGACTTCGATTCCTTGAGGCCGCGATTGAGCAGGAAACCGTGGCCGAACACCTGCCGGGGCAGCGCCAGCCCCGCGCTCATCAGGAAAGCCGGCCAATAGACCGCATGGAAGCGCACGATGTCCTTGCCGATCAGATGCAGGTCCGCCGGCCAGAAGGTTGAAAAATCGTCGGTTTCGTCCGGATAGCCGAGGCCGGTGAGATAATTGGTCAGGGCATCGACCCAGACATACATCACATGGTGCTCGGCGCCGGGCACCTTGACCCCCCAGTCGAAGCTGGTGCGGCTGACCGACAGGTCGCGCAGGCCCCCTTCGACGAAGCGCACCACTTCGTTGCGGCGGCTTTCGGGCCGGATGAAGCCGGGCCGGTCTCGATACAGCGCCAGCAGCGGCTGCTGATAGCGCGACAGGCGGAAGAACCAGCTTTCCTCCACCGTCCATTCCAGCGGCGTTCCCTGCGGCGACAGCTTCTCCCCGCCCTCGCCCGTCACCACCTCGCTGTCGTCGTAATAGGCTTCGTCGCGGACCGAGTACCAGCCCTCGTACCGGTCGAGATAGAGATCGCCGCTGGCCTCCATCGCCTGCCACAGCGCCTGGCTCGCACGGTGGTGCGCGTCCTCGCTGGTGCGGAAGAAGCGGTCATAGGAGATCTCAAACTTGTCAAACAGAGCCTTGAAATGGCCCGACATGTCATCGGCAAGAGCGCGCGGCGTAGTGCCCAGCTCGCGCGCCTTCTGGGCCATCTTCAGCCCGTGTTCGTCGGTGCCGGTCTGGAACCGTACCCTCCGCCCGCGCAGCCGCTGGAATCGCGCCATCGCGTCGGCCGCGATGGTCTCATAGGCATGGCCGATATGCGGCCTGCCATTGGGATAGTGGATCGCGGTGGTGAGATAGTAGGGCTCAGCCATGGCGCTGATCCCTAGGGTCCGCGATGCGGGCGAGCAAGCCGCCGATTTCCAGCACCAGCAGGCCGGGGTCGAAATTGAAGGTCGGCGCTTCGGCGCCCAGCTGCACCAGCCGGGCATGCGTGTCGGCGAGGACCGGCAGCTGGCCGCGCGGCGTATCGCGCAGCCGCTCCGCCACGATGGCGCGGGCAAGGTCGATGGCGGCGAGCTGGCGGCGCCGTTCGGGCCGCGCGCCCATCGCCTCCCCCAGCCGGCCGCGGCGCGACAGGTCGGGATCGCCGGTGCCCGCGATCTCGACCATCAGCGCGTGCATGGCGGCAAGGTCGAGACTGACGAAATCGAGCGCCACGCCGGGCGAGCCGGCGGCGGCGGCGATCGCGGCGGCGCGCTCCTCGGCGCTGGCCTCGGGCGCCGCCTGGTGCAGGACGGCGTCGATCTGCGCGGCGGTCAGCGGGCGGAAGTGGAGGATGCGGCAGCGCGAGCGGATCGTCGGCAGCAGCCCGCCCAGCCGGTGCGCGACGAGCAGGAAATGGGTGCCGACCGGCGGCTCCTCGAGGCTTTTCAGCAGGGCGTTGGCGGCGCTGCGCTCCAGATCGTCGGCCGCGTCAATGATGATCGCGCGGCGCGGGCCGAGCGTCGGGCGGGTGGTCAGGCGGGACTGCATTGCGCGCACCTGCTCGACGCCGATGCTGCGCTTGCGCAGATAGGGCCGGCCCTCGTCGCGCTTCTTCTCCTCGTCGGGATTGGCGGGCAGCGGTTCGAGCACGACGATGTCGGGATGGGCGCCGGGCATCTGCCCGCCGGGCACCGCGACCAGTTCGCGCGCGGCGGCGAGCGCGAAGCCGGCCTTGCCGATCCCGCGCCGGCCGGACAGGATCCAGCCATGGTGCAGGCGCGGCCCGGCCAGCGCGTCGCGCCATTCGGTCCAGGCCTGATCGTGGCCGATGGCCGCCGTCATGGCAGGCCCAGCCGCGCCGCGACCGCAGCCATGATCCGGCGATGCACGGCCTCTGCGCTGCCGTCCCCTGCGATGGTGACGAACCGCGCCGGCTCTGCGGCGGCGAGGCGGGCGAAGGCCGCGGCGACCGCCCCGTGGTAGCCGGCATCGCGTGCGGCGATGGCATCGCTGGCGCCGCCATCGCGCTCCGCCAGCCGGGCGGTGGCAACGGCGGGGGCGACCTCCACCAGAACGGTGAGGTCGGGCAGCAGCCCGCCCGAGCCGATCCGGTGCAGCGCCAGCAGCGCCTCGTCCGCCATTGCTCCGCCGCCGCCCTGATAGGCGCGCGAGGAATCGAGGAAGCGATCGCACACCACCCAGCGCCCCTGGGTCAGCGCCGGGCGGATCGCGCGGGCGACATGATCGGCGCGCGCGGCGGCGAACAGCAGCGCCTCCGCCGGGGGCAGCCAGCCCTCGCCAGGCGGATCGAGCAGCAGGCGGCGGATCGCCTCCGCCCCCGGCGTGCCGCCCGGCTCCCGGGTCAGCAGCACAGCGAGCCCCCGTGCCGCCAGCGCATCGGCGAGCAGGCGCGCCTGCGTCGACTTGCCGGCGCCCTCCCCGCCCTCCAGCGTGATGAAGCGCGCTGGCGCGGCGGGTGGCGCGCCTATGTCAACCATCCGGCAAGGCCGTTGCGCAGGCGCTGGAAGGCGTTGGCGCGCGGCACCGCGGTGGCGGCGACCAGCGGCACATCGTGCGGCTGCTGCCCGGCCACCGCGACTCGCAGGACGGCGACCGGCTGCCCTTCGTCGATCGGCGCTTCCAGCGGGCCGCGATAGCGGATGGTGAGGGTCACGTCGCCGGCATCGCGCCCGCGCGGGAAGCTGGCGCGCACTGCTGCCGGGGTGCGCAGCGCCACGCTGCGGCTGGCGCCGTCCTGCACCAGCGCCTGCCCGACCAGCGCGTCAGCCGGTAGCAGACGGCGGCTGTCGAAGGCGGCAAAGCCCCATTCGAGCAGGTCGCGCGCCGCCCGGTCGCGGATCGCCCCGCGCGGCGCGGCGGCCAGCACCACCACCAGCCGCCGCCCGTCGCGCTCCGCCGAACCGACGAAATTGTAACCGGCCTGCCGTGTGTAGCCGGTCTTGATCCCGTCCGCGCCCGCCACCTTTCCGGTCACCGGATCGTGATTGTCCTGGGCGATATTGTTGTAGCGCATGCCCGAATGGCCGAAATATCGGCGGTAGAGCGCGGGATAGCGGGTCGTCATCGCCTCCGCCAGGATCGCCAGGTCGCGCGCGCTGGTGAAGGTGCGGCCTTCGTCGGGCCAGCCATTGGGCGTGCCGAACCGGGTGTCGCGCAGGCCCAGCTCGGCCGCGTTGGCGTTCATCACGTCGAGCCACTTGTCGAGCGATCCGGCCGCGATCATTGCCAGCATGACCGCCGCATCGTTGCCGGACACGGTGGTGACGCCCAGCAGCAGCTGGCCGATCGTGACCCGGTCGCCGGCCTTCAGGAACATCGAGGACCCCTCGCCCGACCACAGATCCGCCACCTCCCGGGTGACGGTCACCGGCTTGGCGGGCGATAGCCTGCCCTCGCCGATCAGGCGGAACAGGCTGTAGGCGGTCATCACCTTGGTCACCGAGGCGGGAACGAAGCGGCGCTGCGCCTCACGCGCATAGAGCGTCTGGCCGCTCGACAGGTCGACCAGCAGGGCGACCGGAATGTCCGGCGGGACGGGCGCGCTGGGCGGGTCGGCGGTGCCCAAATCGGTGCGGGGCGTCGCGGGCGCCTGCGGCAGTGCCGGCCCTGCGGTGGCGAGCAGCGCGGCGGCGAGCGAAAGGTGGACAAAGGGATGGCGCATCAAGGGTCTCGTTCCTGCCGATCCGGGCTGGCGTGTCGGTCGTGCCTATAGCCGCGCGCCCGGGCCGGTGGCGAGCCCCGCAGCGGGTGCTCAACCGCCGATCGCGTCCGCCAGCAGCCCGACGCTCATGGCGTAATAGTTGGAGCAATTGTATTCCAGGATCGCGCGATAATTCTGCGTCAGCAGAAAAGACGGCGCGGCCGGCCCGTCCGGCTCGAACAGGGCGACCATCGCGTCGTCGGCGATCGGGCTCAGCGGGGTGACGCCGCGCTGGCGCCATTCGCGCACCGTCAGCCAGCGGCTGTGCCGCACATGGACGCGCGGGCAGACCGGCGCGACCATCCGGGTCGCCAGGTCAGACCGGTCGACGCTGTTGGGCGCGAAGGCGCGCACGCCCCACGGCTGGCCCGGCCGCCAGCCCGCATCGCGGAAATAATTGGCGATCGAATGCAGCGTGTCGGCCTCGCTGGTCCAGATGTCGGCGTCGCCGTCGCCATCCCCGTCCACCGCCAGCCGCAGATAGACCGAGGGCAGGAATTGCGGGGTGCCGAAGGCGCCCGCCCAGCTG